>CAZJBC010000061.1:0-11409 GCA_964543805.1 uncultured Brevundimonas sp. | reverse complement strand
CGTCCAGGGCGCCGTCGCCGTTGCGGTCAAGCATCGGCAGCATAGGAGCCAGGCGGGCCAGTTGACCCTTCATTTCGTTCGGCTCGATCTTGTCGTCGATGTTCTTGTCGTACATGCCGAAGGCGCGGCTGGCTTGCAGGGCGTTGTCATAGTCAACGCGATGCTGGGACGTCTCGCCTTTCCATTCGTAGGTGTAGGCCATGTAGAACATTTCATCGAACGACTGGTCGCCCCAGGGAACGACCCGATTGTGATCGGGGTTGTCCGGATTGCGGATCGAGTTGTCGTACGAGAAGTAGGCGATGAGCTTGGAGCCGGCCGGAATGTCGATCGGATCCTTGAACTCATAGGCGCCCTGCCAGTTGAAGTCATAGTGCGGCATGGCCATCAGGATGGTGCGGTGACCGTCTGGATACTGCAGTTCCACCTTGGCCGAACGGCCGCGCAGGTGGGCGTGCGGGAACACCGAGTACAGCTTCGCATCGTTGGCGAAGGTCATGTACGAAACGTCCTGCCAGTTCTGGTCGTTCGCCGGGATCTGGATGTCCTGATCGACGATGACCGAGTTGTGCATGATGTAGGTCGGTTCCTTGCCCTTGTCGTAGAAGTACAGGGCGATCTTGGTGTTATCGACCACTTCCTTGCCGAACGGGGTGTAGTGCATCTGGAAGCCGACCGCGCCGCCCTTCGGGATGAAGGTGCCGGAGTCGAGCGGCATGACCTGCGATTCCGCGCCGACGGCGTAGCCGCCGACTGAGACGCCCAGGCCCTGGAAACCGCCGCGGGTGTTGGGGCCGCTCGGCACAGTGTCCATCAGGCTGGTCAGCACGTGGTGCACGCCCTGACGCGAGCCGACCTTGATGGTCGAGGCGCGCAGCCAGTGATCCTCGGTGGTCGGCAGAGCCGCCCACGGGGTTTGATACTGGACCACACCCGTCGCCGGGATGGTGTAGGCGGGAACGTCAAGCACGACGTCCGGCTTGCCCAGGGGCCATTCGGCCGCTTCGAAGTGCTGGACGGCGAGGGGATCGGTCCCATCGCCGCGCGGCGCGCCGGCTTCAACCCAGTGCACCACGGTCTTGATCTGCTCGGGCGACAGGCTGCGGTCGTTGTGGAAAGTCCCATAGCGCGGGTCGGCGTGATACGGCGGCATGCGCTTAGTGCGGATGACCTCGCGGATCATCTGGGCCTGACCCTTGACCTGGTCGAAGTTGGTCAGCGACATCGGCCCGATGCCGTTCGGCTCGTGGCAGCTGATGCACTTTTCCTGAATGATCGGCGCAATGTCCGTGATGTAGGTGAGCTACTGCGGCTGGGCGCTGGCCTGCAGCAGATTGATCAGGCAGCCGGGAGCCGCTTCGTGCGCGTCGCGAACGGGGCGGCCGGCCAGGAACTGGTCCAGGGCGTCGGCGGCGTAGGTCTTGGTGGCCTTGGCCTTCTGACGCTCATAGGTCACGCGGTCGTCGACCGGGCCGCGGAACACGATGTCCCAGGTCTTCGGATCGACAACGATAACTTCGCCCGTACGCTCGAGGCGCAACTGCTCGCCAACCAGCTGGTTGGTGTCCTGCAGGATCGGGAAATCGTAATGGAAGTCTGCGGCTTCCTTCTGAATGTCCGCCAGGCTGTCCTGGGTGTTGGAGTTCAGCATGAAGAACTCGACGCCCTTGTCCTTGTACGCGGCTTTCAACGCGTTGTAGGCCGTGGCGTTGTTGCGGACCACCGGGCAGCCATTGCCCTGGGTGATGAACACGATCGCCTTGGCGTCCTTCATCGTGTAAAGGTTATGGGCGAGCAGGTTCTGGTCGGTCAGCTCGAAGTTGTCGACCTTCTGGCTGGCGGCGGCGGCGGCCTGGCTGATATGGCCAGCCCCGGCCCCGGCGAATCCCCAGGCTCCGACAAGCGCAGCGACGGCCGTGACGGCCAAAATGCGTCCAAGTTTCATGATGTTCTCCGGCGAGAGGAACGGTTATCTCGTTATTCGATAAGGCATTGTAGCGGAATCGGCGACGTTTATCAACCGCGGCCGTGGGTTTTTCCGTCGAATTTCAAAAGGTTCCGTAGCGTAAACCCCTCTCGCGAGTGTGATGGGAGTGCGGCATTTTGACCCTTCCCGGTATCGGCGAACGGTGTCAGGAACGCCAAGCTTGGCGTCAAAGCGCTTGACTGGCTTGGGCTGGCTTGGGGGAAGTGGCCGAATGGTCTCTTTTCGGCATTAAGCCCTTGGCAACCGCGACGGCGGCAAGGATTGAAGTGTACGACGATATACCGCAGTGGAGCGCCGACTGGCGTTCATTCGGGCCGCGACCGGCCTGACGATTCAGTTTCACACTTGGGATGAGCGAATGCATACGTCGATCAAAACGCGCATTTTCAAAACGTTCGGCAGCGGCGCCGTGGCGCTGAGCTTGGCCCTGGCCGCCTTTGCCGGATACCAGGGGTACGCCTCGCCGGCCTCTGCCGGATCGGTCGGGACGGCCAAGGGGTCGTGCAGCAGCGCCGGCAACAGCCGCTGGAATGTCTGCGGCTATGATCCGGTCTACGCCTTCCGCAAGGTTCACCTGGATTTCTGCGGCCGCTCGCCCAGCCGGGCCGAGTCGACTGCCTTCAACGCCGTGCGTACGAACCAGCGCGCCTGGAAGGCCGCCATATCCACCGCGCTCGACAACTGCCTGAAGACGCCATACTGGCTAGGCACAAACGGCGTCGTCTGGAACATCGCCAACCCGAAGATCGGTCCGGTGACCAGCATCAAGGCCGGGACCAAATCAGGCCCGATCCCGCTGGCCGACTATGAATGGGACTACAACCTGTTCAGCTACATCAACAGCGGGGACCGCGACGTGCGAGACCTGTTGACGGCTCAGTATTTCGTCCAGCGCACCTCGGATTCGCCGCCCACCTTCCGGGTCGTCCCGGAAGAAGACCTGGCCAAGCTGCGCGGCGCCCTGGGCCAGCCGGTGGCCAAGGAGCGGCGGGTCGGCATGCTGACCACACACTGGTTCACCACCCTGAACACCATGTTCACCGCCATTCCGCGCACCACGGCGGCGGCGGCCTACCGGTCCTACCTGGGCTACAACATCGCCAAGCTGCAGGGTCTGCACCCGGTCGAGGGTGAGCCGCGCGACTATGACAACAAGGGCGTCGAGGCGCCGGTCTGCGCGGGCTGTCACTCCACGCTCGATCCGCTGACCTATCCGTTCTCGCGCTATAACGGCATTACCGCCGGGAACTATGTGGCGACGCGTCTGAACGGCTTTGTGCGCACCGACGGCGCCGACGTGGCCAACGCGCCCGAGGCCGGCATAATCTTTGGTCAGCCGGTTAAGGATCTGGTCGAGTGGGGCAAGGTCGCCTCCAACAGCGACGACTTCGCAAAGAAGGTAACCACCGACTACTGGAAAGTGCTGGTCGGTCGCGAGCCGAACGACCGGGACCAGGCCGAATACTCGGCCCTCTGGCACGGTTTGATGTCGCCTACCGCCTACAACTATCGCGTCGAAAAAATGCTGCATGCACTGGTGCTGACAAATGCTTATGGCCAACCTTGATCGCGCCGGCGCCCGGCGCTGGACCCAAATCGCCGCCGGCCTGGCCGGTTGTCTGGCCCTGATCGCTTCAGGACCCGTGCTGGCCGCCACGGCCGCCGCTGCCCCGGCCAAGGCGCCGGCTGGCGCCTCGGAAGACCCCAAGGTGAAGCTGCGCGACGGCCAGCGTCTCTTGCAGGATCTGTCCGACGGTCTAGAAATTCCGCGCGACGAAATCTGCCGCGAGCTGGCCAAGTTCGACTGCGCCAACGACGCTTTCCGCATCGTGCTGGGCGGGGTTGAACCATACGACGTGCGGGTTCTCGAGCCCCTCGATCACGCCTCGCTGGCCGGGCCGATCGCCTTTGACCGGGTTGCGCTGCATGTCTGCACCAGCCGGGTGAACAAGGACCTGGCCGATCCGGCCAAGGCCATTCTCTACAAGCCCGGCGCCGGCAAGGGCGCCCCGAGCCGCGCCTGGATGGATACGACCACGGTCGCCCTCTATGACCGGCTGCTGCAACGCCCGGCGACCGCGGCTGAAAAGGCCGAAATGGCGGACTTCTACAAGACCGTTTCGCACGGCCGCACCGACAACGCCGCCATCCAGAAAGACTGGGCGGTGCTCAGCTGTTTCGCCGTCGCGTCTTCGCTGGAAAGCGCCTTCTATTGATCTTCGCCTATAACCTTTCGAGGCAATCGCTATGAACACCTTCTGGTCACGCCGTAATTTCCTCCGCTATTCGGCAGCGGGCGTTGGCGGCGCCACCCTCGCCAGCGGACTTTCCGGTCAGGCTCTGGCCCAGGCGGTCAAGGCCGCCGAACAGGCCGCCGATCCGAAGTTCCTGATCGTGATGTGCTGCAGCGGCGGCGCCTCGCTGGTCGACTCCTTTATGGCCGTGCGCGAGTCCGAGAGCGCCAACGCCGCCAAGGTCAACGCCTATCCGGACGCTCTGGTCCAGAAGATCGACGGCTCGCCGTTCACGGCCATCGACTTCTCCTCCAAGACGGTCGGGGCCATCCCGTCGCCCTTCCACGCCAACCAGTCCAACTTCGTCAAGAAGTACCACCAGGACATGATGACGGTCACCATGACCGGCACCAGCGTCAATCACGGCATCGCCGAGTACCGCTCGATCAACGGCAACGCCGCCTGGAAAGGCCGCACCATGCAGGAAGCCACCGCGCTGACCTATGGCGCCGGCCGGCCGATCCCGAACGTCCACCTGATCAACGGCGTGTCGTTCACCGACCGCGGCACCGACAGCACCATGCCGGGTTATGTGTTCGGAGAGCGGGTGCCGGCGCCGGCTGTGTGGCCGCTGTCGCTGGACGGCTACAAGGGCATCCAGGGCGCGCCGTCGCGCGAGCTGTTTGAGGCTGCCCGCCAGTTCCGCAACGAAAAGCTCGACCCGACCTCCCAGTTCGTCAAGACCTTCGGCGCCAGCTCGCGCATTCAGGAATGGCAGCAGATGCGCGGCGCGCCCCTGCATGGCGTTGAACAGGCTGACCTGATCACCAAGCTGATGCTCTATCCCGACACCAAGGACATGCCGCTGGGCGAATACGGCCTGCAGTCCTCGGCCCTGGCGCAGAAGGTGCGCGATACCTTCCCGAATTTCCGCACCGATCCGCTGGAAGCCCAAGCCGCCATGGCCTTCCTGCTGCTGCGCTACGGCGTCTCGGTAACGGTGACTCTCGGCCCTGACCTCAACGGCTTGCTCAAGGACGGTTCGGTTCTGGGCCTCGGCGGCCTGGCCGAAGGCAACCTGATCAACACCCCGGTCGGTTTCGACTTCAGCCACAACGCCGTGCGCGAAAGCCAGGCCCTGATGTGGAACCGCACGCTCAGCGTCGCCGACCGACTCATCACCCTGCTGAAGGATGAAGAGTACAAGTCGGGCCAGAGCTACTGGGACCGCAGCCTGATGTACTTCGCCACCGAGTTCGGCCGCACACGCAACCGCCCCGACAACGCCATGACCTTCGGCGCCGGCCACGATCTGAACAACGGCTTCCTGGCCGTCTCACCGCTCGTCAACGGCAACCATGTCATGGGCGGCGTGGATACCAAGACGACCCTGACCTATGGCTTCGATCCCCTGACAGGCCGTCCCGATCCGGGCCGCACCATGACGGAAAGCCACGTCTATTCGGGCATCATCCAGGCCCTGGGCATCGAAACGCCCGGCGCGGGCCTGCCGGACATGCGCTCCATGCGCAAGACCGCCTAGGCCGGCTCGAGGTAGTCCTCCCAAAGGTCGAGCCGGACGCTGTCGTTCGGCCCGGCCGAGGGGCCCCACAGATCCCGGGCGGCAAATCGCACCGTGTACAGCGGCTGCGGATTCTCGCCGCGGCCATGGGCGTTGTCATCGGGGAAGACGTGCGCCCCGTGCAGCCGCTCGATAACGCCAGCATGGCCCCGAACGTAGCGGGGCAGACGGGTATGGCCCTCGGGATTGATGTTCCGGGCGCGAACGGCCTCGCCAAGCTCAAAGCGCGGCTGGCAGTCCAAGGGCCGGATCGTCGGTCCGCCACGTCGGAGGGCCGCGGCAACCCGATCGGCGGTAAAGCGCGGCGTAGCGACAGCGGCGGAAGGATCGGGCCGGCCGCTGGCCAGTTCGGCGGCGGAGACCATGCCTTCCTCAAGCAACAGCCGGACCAGACCTGCACACCATTTTCCGTAATAAGGCATGGCCAGATAATCGGGGCCGGGGATGCGCTCGCGGGCATGGCGCGAGCGGTCGATGTTCCACTTGCCCCAGGCGCCGGCCGCCAAGGTCAGGGCCAGAACACGCGCCTCCCAGCGGGCATGAAAGACCGGCTCGTCGTCCTGCAGCGGCAGCTCGCCCAGGCCGGCCATCCCGCCCATGTCGTGAGCGCCGTTCAAGCGCCGGGCGCCTGGACCAGGGCGACGCCGATCATCGTATCGCGGGTGACCAGGGCCGCCAGTTCCTCTTCGTTCAGTCCGTCTGTTCCGGCCGGCCGCTGCGGCAGGACCAGATAGCGTATCTCGGCGGTCGAATCCCAGACGCGGATCTCGACAGCCTCAGGAACGTGGGTTCCGAACTCGGCCAGCACGCCGCGCGGATCGATCACGGCGCGCGAGCGATAGGCGTTGGATTTGTACCATTCCGGCGGCAGGCCCAGCACCGGCCACGGGTAACAGGAGCAAAGGGTGCAGACGATCAGATTGTGGACCTGTGGCGTATTCTCGACCGCGACCATGTGTTCGCCCTGACGGCCCTCGTAACCCAGCTCGGCGATGGCGGCGGTCGCATCGACCAGCAGGCGGGCCTTGTAGGCCGGGTCGGACCAGGCGCGCGCGACGACGCGGGCTCCGTTCTGCGGCCCGATTTCGGTTTCATAGGTGGCGATAATGGCGTCGAGCGCATCCGGCGCGACCAGTCCCTTGGCCACCAGCAGGGATTCCAGCGCCTCGACTTGGTCGGCGATGTCAAAGGCTGGGTGGGTGTCGGGGTCGTCGTGGGCCATGGCTCATCTAGTCGGAAACGCGCAGGACTGTGAAGGGGCGGCGGCCTTTCCTTGGGCGCGGTTTTCACGGATGGTGGAGCGTCAATTACAGGGCCTTGCATGACCAAAATCATCCGTATCGGCGGCGCCTGCGCCTCTCTGGGCGACACCTCCGTCGCGGCGCCCCAGCTGATCGCCGCCGGCGTCGATTATCTGATGCTCGACTATCTGGCCGAGGTGACCATGTCCTATATGGCCGCCATCAAAAGGACAGACCCGGCAATGGGTTACGCCAAGGACTTCACCGAATGGGTCTGGAAGGACAACCTCGCGGAGATCACCCGCCAGAAGGTGAGGGTGATCACCAACGCCGGAGGCACCAACCCGGTGGCCTGTCGCGAGCGGATGCTGGCCATCGCCCGGGCGCAGGGGCTCGCTCCAAAGATCGCGATCATCGAAGGCGATGACCTGGTTTCGGGCGCGCAGACCTTCAAGGCCGGCGACGTGCGCGAGATGTTTTCCGGCGCGGATTTCCCCGATCCCGACCGGATCGCCGGGATTAACGCCTATCTGGGCGCCTTTCCGATCGCCAGGGCCTTCGCTATGGGCGCGGACCACGTGATCACCGGCCGGGTGGTGGATTCCGCACTTGGCCTGGCGCCGCTGATCCATGAATTTGGTTGGGCGCCTGCGGATTATGACAGGCTGGCCAGCGGTACGCTCATCGGCCACGTGCTGGAGTGCGGCGCGCAATCGACCGGGGGTCTGCATACCGACTGGAAGGCTGTGCCCGACTGGGCCCACATCGGCTATCCGATCGCCGAATGCCGTGAGGATGGAAGCTTTGTTCTGACCAAGCCCGAGGGTAGCGGCGGGCTGGTTACGCCCGCCACCGTCGGCGAGCAGATGCTCTACGAAATTGGCGACCCCCAGGCCTACATCGTCCCCGACGTGGTCTGCGATTTCTCCGCCGTGACCATGATCCAGGCCGGCGAAAACCGGGTCGAGGTCAGCCCGGCCAAAGGGTATCCGCCGACCGCGACCTACAAGGTCTGCGCGACCTTTTACGATGGGTTCCGGGCGACCTCGCTGACGCCGATCCTGGGCATCGACGCCGCCGCCAAGGCTCAGCGCCAGGGCGAGGCGGTGCTGACCCGGGTGGGCGAGATGCTGCGCGACCGTAACCTGGCGCCCTTCCGCGCCACACGGATCGATGTCATCGGCTCCGGCGCGACCTACGGCGCCGACCCGACGGCCAGCAGCGCCCGCGAAGTCATGGCCAAGGTCTCGGTCGAGCACGACGACGAGGCTGGGGTGAAGTTGTTCATGCGCGAATGGTCCGCGCCGATCACCTCCATGTCGGTCGGCACCACCACCTGGTTCGGGTTGGAGGCCAAGAAGATCAAGGTCATGCGCTTGTTCTCCTTTCTCATCCCCAAAGCGCAGGTCCAGGCTTCAATCGATTTCGATGGCCGCCGCGAGACATTCCTCGCGGCCCAGCCGGGTGTATTCGATCCGGCTCAGGTCCTTCGGCCGGTCGATCCGTTCGCGCCACAGGGAGTGGAGACGGTCGAGGTTCCGCTGATCAAGGTCGCCTGGGCCCGGTCAGGCGACAAGGGCGACAACTTCAATGTCGGCGTGATCGCGCGCAGCCCGGCGCTGCTGCCCTACATCCGCGACGCCTTGACACCGGCTACGGTGGGCAAGGCATTCGCCCACGAGTTTGCCGGTGAAGGCGCGCCGAAGATCGAGCGGTTCGATCTTCCGGGCATTCACGGCCTCAATTTCCTGCTGCACGAAGCCCTGGGCGGCGGCGGCGGCGCCAGCCTTCGCGTCGACATGCTGGCCAAGGGCAAGGCCCAGCAATTGCTGGATCAGCCGGTGCGCGTACCGGCCCGGCTGGTTCCGTAGCCGGCCAACTCAAAGGCAAGTCGGCCGGCTATGATTTGGCGCGCTTCGCTCGCGATCGCTTCGCGGGCGCCGTGATGGTCTTGTCGCCGTCCGGCTTGAACAGCAGCCGGGCGACGATCAGGGTCACCGGGATCAATATCCAGCAGAAATAGGAGACCTGCGGCAGTCCGGCCAGGCTGACGGCCAGGGCGACCGAGAAGCCGACGCTGGGCGAGCCGGCGCGGACCAGGCGATACCAGAACTGTCGCCGCCCAAGGCCGCCCAGCAGCCGCCCGTGATCGCGGGAAATTACCAGCAACAGAATGACCTGGGTGGATCCCATGACGATCAAGGCCAGGCAGTAGAACCTCCAGGCGTTTCCGAACGTTCCGAATTCGCCGAGCAGCGTTGCTGCAAAGGGCGCCCAGGCCAGGGCGAACAGGAACGCCAGGTTGGCCCAGGCGACGGGCCAGTCGAACTTCTGCAGGTCCCTGGTGATGGAGGCGTGCGCAACCCAGAACACGGAAACCAGCACAAAGCTCGTGGCGAAGGCGCTCAGTTTGGGACCCAGGACGACGAAGGCGTGCAGCAGTCCGGCGTCGGTCATCCCGGGCGGCACGCGAAGATCCAGGACCAGTAAGGTCATGACGATGGCGAACACGCCGTCCGAGAGGAACAGCATCCTCTCAAGCATGCGGTGCGCGCCCGGTTCGGTCGACGAAATGCCCTTGGCGTCCATTTGCGTCCCCCAGGGTCCAGACTACACGCTTGCGAAGCGTTCGCCAGCGATGGCGGAGCGATTCAAAATCCCCGATGGTCAAAGGGGCGCCCCCCGGTGCTATGGTTTGCGATCGCTGCGGCCCACAGGGTGGCCTGGCTCCAGGACGCCGATGACAGGACAGGTTGGACAAGGCCGATTGGCGCTGATCACCGGCGCCTCATCGGGGATCGGCGAGGCCTTTGCCCGGGCCCTGGCGGTCAGGGGTTATGATCTGGCGCTTGTCGCGCGGCGGGCCGACCGGCTGGAAACCCTGGGCGCCGAACTGGTCAAGGCGCATGGCATCGAGGCGATCGCGCTCCCGTGCGATCTTTCGGTCCTCGGCGCGCACCAGACCGTGCTCGACAACGTCGCCGCCCGGGGCAGGGTGGTCGATACCCTGGTCAACAACGCCGGCTTTTCCATCCCGCAGAGTTTCGCCGCCGTTCCCTGGCAGGCGCAGCAGGATTTCCTCATGACCCTGGTGGTCAACGCCTGTGGTCTGGCCCACGGCGTCATCAGTCCGATGCGGGCGGTCGGAGGCGGGCGGATTATCAACATCGCCTCCCTGGCCGGCTTCGCGCCGGGCGTGGCGGGTCACACACTCTATCCGGGCGCCAAGAGCCTGATGATCAAGTTCAGCCAGGCCCTGGACGCGGAATATCGCGCTGACGGCATCAGGGTGACCGCGGTCTGTCCGGGCTTTACGCAAACCGAGTTCGCCCAGGCCAACGGAACGGGGGCGATCATGGACGAGGCGCCCCGGCGGCTGTTCCAGACCCCGCAGCAGGTCGTCGCCGCCGCTCTTGCCGCCAACGACCGGGGCAGGGTGGTTGTAGTTCCCGGGTGGCACAACCTGGTGGCCGCTGTGCTCCTGCAGCACTTGCCTCAGGGCCTGGTTCGCGCTGTCCTGATGAAGGGGTCGGCCAAATATCACCTTCCGGAGGAGCCGGCATGACCAGCCGTTTTGACATCGTCATTATCGGGTCCGGCGCGGGGGGCGCGACCCTGGCCCAGCGCCTGGCGCCGACCGGCAAGTCGATTCTGATCCTGGAACGGGGCGAGCACTTGCCGCGCGAGGCCGAAAACTGGAGCCCGAAGGCGGTGTTCATCCAGCACCGCTACCGCACCCAGGACAAATGGTACGACAAGAACGGCCATCCCTTTACGCCCAACACCAACTACTGGGTCGGCGGCAACACCAGTTTCTACGGCGCGGCCCTGATGCGGATGCGCGACCGCGACTTCACCGAGGTCAAGCACGCCGGCGGCATATCGCCCGCCTGGCCGATCGATGCGGCCGACATGGCGCCCTACTATACCGAGGCGGAGAAACTCTGGCAGGTGCACGGGGCGCGAGGTGAAGATCCGACCGAGAATGGAAGCTGGCCGCCCTATGCCTATCCAGCCGTCAATCACGACCCGGGCGTGGCCTCGCTGAAGAGCCACTGGGAAACCCAAGGCTGGAAGCCATTTTCCCTGCCCCTGGGCATCAAGCTCGATCAGGCCCACCCGGTTACTTCGATCTGCATCAAGTGCAAGACCTGCGGCGGCTATCCTTGCCTGTTGAAAGCCAAGTCGGACGCCCGCTCGCTGGCCATCGAGCCGCTGATGGGCCTGCCGAATGTCACCCTGCTGACCGGGCGCAAGGTGCTGCGGCTGGAGACCGATCCGACCGGCAAGACTGTGACCGATGTCGTCTGTCACACCGAACAGGGCGAAGAGCGCTGGACCGGCGATATCGTGGTGCTGGCGGCG
>CAZJBC010000060.1:0-11462 GCA_964543805.1 uncultured Brevundimonas sp. | reverse complement strand
ATCACGTAGGAGCCGGTGTCCAGCCAGCCGCGCTCATAGCCGCCGACCGTGCCCGACGCGACGGCCAGTTCCGGCCGGATGCCGGCGGCTAGCGGATCGCCGCCCTTGCTGGGCGGGGGCCCGTTCGGATCCGACGGCCGGTTGCCGACGGCGATTTCAGTGGTGACCACCGCCTCTTCCTTGACGACTTCCTCGGGCGTGAACACCGCCCGGTTGCCTAGGGCCCGGTCACGGACTTCCTTGGTGATGGTTGCGTTGGCCCAAAGGCCGCCCAGGTCAGGCTGGCCGAAGGCGTTGTGCGAGACCTTGAAAGTGTGCGCCGCGGCCGGTCCGGCGGAGGATTTCGCGGCCGCCTTCGGAGCCGCCTTGGGCGCCGCCGCGGCGGAGGCCGGTTTGGTCTGGGCCAGCAGGACGGCGGGCAGGATCAACGGCGCGGCGCAGAGCACCGCCCCGACCGACAACAGAAGCGTGCGATTCATTGGGTCTCGTCCTCCAGACAGACGTGGCCATTCGGCCTTCTGAAGGCAGGCTAGACCCCAACTGGACAGCCAGCAATGCCTTGCGCGGCGCCCGGTTTCCCGGGCGCCGTTTTTGTCAGGCGGCGACGGGCAGAGCACGCAGACGCTCAGCCTTGCGGTGCTGGCGGAAGCTGATCAGCTTCTGGCCGGCCTCGTCCCACAGCGCCAGGCTGATGCAGCGCAGGCTGGCGGTCAGGCTGAGGCGGCTGACATCGCGCAGTTCCGGGTGGTCGCGCAGCACGGTCTGCAGGCGATAGGAAGGAATGCGGCTGGCTACGTGGTGCACATGATGGACGCCGATATTGGCGGTAAACCAGGCCAGGACCGGCGGCAGGTCATAGTGCGAGCTGCCCAGCAAGGCGGCCTCGGTCGGATCCCACTGCTCATTGCGGGCCCAGGTTGCGCCTTCGAACTGGTGCTGGACATAGAACAGCCAAACGCCGACGCCCGCGCCCAGCAGGACCGTCGGCAGGTGGACAAAGACCAGGGTCTGCCAGCCGCCCAGCAGGACGACGGCGGCGATAAAGGCGGCGATGCCGGCGTTGGTGGCCATGGCGCTGAGCCACGGGCGCCAGCCTTCGCGCATCATGCCGGTGGGAACCCGTTGTTCGATGATGAACATATAGGCCGGGCCGATGCCGAACAGCACCAGCGGGTGGCGGAACAGGCGATAGCCGAGACGGCGCAGCGGGCTGAGTGCGCGGTATTCGTCCGCGGTCAGGGTCAGGATGGCCCCCAGGCCCCGGCGGTCGAGGTTGCCGGAGGTGGCGTGGTGGATGGCGTGGCTCTGACGCCAGCAATCGTGAGGCGTCAGGGTCAGCACGCCGATGATGCGGCCGGTCCAGTCGTTGGCGGCGCGGCTATCGAAGAACGAGCGGTGGCTGCAGTCGTGCTGGATCATGAACATGCGCACCAGGAAGCCGGCGGCGGGAACGGACAGGATCAGAGCCAGCCACCAAAGGCCGGCCGATACGGCCAGCCAGCCAGCGGCCCAGATCGCCAGCAGCGGGCCGGCGGTGATGAGAATTTCAACGATGGAGCGGGAGTGGCTGGGATTCTGGTAGGCGCCGAGGATCTGGCGCCATGAACGGGTGTTGGTGGTCTGGGTGGTCAAAACCTTGGGTCTCTTTTGACGCGCCGCTGAGCAAGACGGACACGGGAGGGTTACGTGAACTGTGGTAATGGATGGCCCGCACCGCATGCGTGGGGCCTGTCGTCTGGCTCTGCGAATGAACTTGATGAGGGGCTCGCCATTTCGCGGAGGCGGGCCCTGGACCGGATCGGATTGAGTCGGTCATCCGACATATGGTCCTTGATTGTTACGGGAGCAATACGCCGGAATGAGGGCGCAGGACGGGCTTGCGCGCTGCGGTCTTCCTGCGCATACGAAGGGCCGCAAGTGAGGAGTGGTCGAGCGTGCTCGAACTGCGGCAGGTCGCCAAGGTCGTCGAGGGGGAGACGCATATCGCGCCGACTTCGCTGGCCCTTGCCCCGGGGTCGCTGAATGTGCTGCTGGGACCCAGTCTGTCGGGAAAGACCTCGTTGCTGCGGCTGATGGCCGGGCTGGACCGTCCGACCTCCGGATCTATCTTCGACAACGGCAAGGACGTGACCGGCGTCGGCGTGCGCAAACGCAATGTGGCCATGGTCTACCAGCAGTTCGTCAACTACCCGGCCATGACCGTCTATGAGAACATTGCCTCGCCCCTGCGCCTGGCGAAAACCCCCGCCGCCGAACTGGACGCCAAGGTGCGCGGCGCGGCCGAGCTTTTGCGCCTGACGCCCTATCTGCAGCGCACGCCCCTGACGCTGTCGGGCGGCCAGCAGCAGCGCACCGCGCTGGCCCGGGCCCTGGTCAAGGGCGCCGGACTGGTCCTGCTGGACGAGCCCCTGGCCAATCTTGACTACAAGCTGCGCGAGGAACTGCGCGACGAACTGCCGCGGATTTTCGCGGCCAGCGGCGCCATCCTTGTCTACGCAACCACCGAGCCTACCGAAGCGCTGCTGCTGGGCGGCAATACCGCCACGCTGAGCGAAGGCCGCGTCACCCAGTTCGGGCCGACGGTCGAGGTGTTCCGCAAGCCGGGCGACCTGATCACCGCCCAGACCTTTTCCGATCCGCCGCTGAATACCATCGCCGCGACCAAGACCGGCGCCAGGTTTGACCTGGAAGGCGGAACCGCGCTGCCCGCGCCGAAAGGTCTGGCGGACGGGCCCTATGTGCTGGGCGTGCGGCCGCACCATCTGGCCCTGGACGCTCAGGACAAGGCCGCGGTCGCGGTTGCGGCGCAGGTCTCGGTTACCGAGATCACCGGCTCGGAAAGCTTTGTCCACTTCCCGTTCGGCGGAACCGACTGGGTGATGCTGACGCCCGGCGTTCACGAGTACGAGCCGGGAGCGCAGGTGAAGGTCTATATCGATGCGGCCCGGGTGATGGTCTTTTCGCCCGATGGCGCGACGGCGGGGGCCTGAGCCATGGCCGCCATCAAGCTTGACCATATCCGCCATGCCTACGGCCCCAACCCCGCCTCGCCGGACGACTACGCGCTGAAGGAGGTGGACCACACCTTTGAAGACGGTGCGGCCTACGCCCTGCTGGGCCCGTCAGGATGCGGCAAGACCACCTTGCTGAATATCATCTCGGGCCTGATCGCGCCGTCCGAGGGCCGGCTTTTCTTCGGCGATGAGGACGTGACGGGCCTGTCGACCCGCGAGCGCAACATCGCCCAGGTGTTCCAGTTCCCGGTGGTCTACGACACCATGACCGTGGCGCAGAACCTGGCCTTTCCCTTGCGCAACCGGAAAATCGCGCCGGCCGAAATCAAGGCCCGCGTCGCCGAGGTGCTGGAGATGATCGGCCTGTCCGCCATGGCCGACAAAAAGGCGCGCGGCCTGAACGCCGACCAGAAGCAGAAGATTTCGCTTGGCCGCGGCCTGGTGCGCGCCGACGTCGCCGCCATCCTGTTCGACGAGCCTCTGACCGTCATCGATCCGCACATGAAGTGGGTGCTGCGCAGCCAGCTGAAACAGCTGCACCGCCAGTTCGGGCGCACCATGGTCTATGTCACCCACGACCAGACCGAGGCCCTGACCTTCGCCGACAAGGTGGCGGTCATGTACGAGGGCGAGATCGTGCAGATCGGCGATGCGGCGCAGCTGTTCAACGCGCCGGCCCATACCTTCGTCGGCTACTTCATCGGCTCGCCGGGCATGAATGTGCTGCCCGTTCAGATCGACGGACGACGGGCGATGATCGGGACGCAGGGGATCGCGCTGCCGGCCGGCGTCAAAATACCTGAAGGCAAGACCATCGAGCTGGGCGTACGGCCCGAGCACCTGACGCTGGGCCGCACCGGCCTGCCGATCCGCATCCAGCGAATCGAGGACGTCGGCCGTCGGCGGATCGTACGCGCGACGCTGGAAGGCATTGAGCTGGCGGTGGCGGCGTCCGAAGACGGCGAGATTCCCGCCGATCCGCACGTCACCATCGAGGCGGGCAAGATCGGCGTCTTCGCCGATTCCTGGCGGCTGGGGGCCGCATCATGAAGCCCTGGAACAACAAGGCCTGGTTCCTGGTGCTGCCGATGCTGGCGCTGGTGGCGTTCTCGGCGGTGATCCCGCTGATGACGGTGGTCAACTATTCGGTCCAGGACACCTTTGGGAACAACCACTTCTTCTGGGTGGGCATCGACTGGTTCAGAAAGACGCTGCACTCGGAACGGTTCGCCTCGTCGTTGCTGCGAAACCTGATCTTCTCGGCCATCATCCTGGCCATCGAGGTGCCCCTGGGCGTGCTGATCGCCCTTCGCATGCCCCGCAAGGGCATCGGCGTGCCGATTTGCCTGGTCCTGATGGCCCTGCCGCTGCTGGTGCCGTTCAATGTGGTGGGCACGATCTGGCAGATCTTCGCGCGCAACGACATCGGCCTGCTGGGAGCCAGCCTCAAGGGCCTGGGGCTGGACTACAACTACGTCAACAACGCCTCCGACGCCTGGGCGACGGTGATCATCATGGACATCTGGCACTGGACCAGCCTGGTCGTGCTGCTCTGCTATGCGGGACTGGCCTCGATCCCCGAGGCCTACTACCAGGCCGCCCAGATCGACGGGGCCTCAGGCTGGGCCAGGTTCCGCTACATCCAGCTGCCCAAGCTGTCCCGCGTGCTGACCATCGCGGTGCTGCTCCGGTTCATGGACAGTTTCATGATCTACACCGAGCCGTTCGTGGTCACCGGCGGCGGGCCGGGCAATGCGACAACGTTCCTGTCCATCGACCTGGTCAATATCGCCACCGGCCAGTTCGACCTGGGTCCGGCGGCGGCCATGTCGCTGATCTATTTTCTGATCATCCTTCTGGTCAGCTGGGTTTTCTATACGGTGATGACGCGCCATGACGCCTGATCCGAAACGCCGCTGGCTGCGCCTGGGCTGGCTTGTGCCGGCGCTCTACATCGTCTTCCTGCTGGTCCCGATCTACTGGCTGTTCACCATGAGCCTGAAGACGAATGCCGAGATCACCTCGACCTTCGCGCTGTGGCCCAAGGCGCCGAGCCTGGCCAACTATGCGGTCATCTTCTCGGACTCATCCTGGTACAACGGCTACATCAATTCGATCATCTATGTGGTGATGAACACGGTCATATCCCTGGCCGTCGCCCTGCCCGCCGCCTACGCCTTTTCGCGCTACCGGTTCTTAGGCGACAAGCACCTGTTCTTCTGGCTGTTCACCAACCGCATGGCGCCGCCGGCGATCTTCGCCCTGCCCTTCTTCCAGCTCTATTCGGCCTTCCACCTGATCGACACCCACATCGCCGTCGCCCTGGCGCACTGCCTGTTCAATGTGCCGCTAGCGGTGTGGATCCTGGAGGGCTTCATGTCCGGCGTGCCGCGCGAGATCGACGAGACGGCCTATATCGACGGCTATTCCTTCCCGCGGTTCTTCGTGAAGATCTTCACGCCGCTGATCGCCAGCGGCATTGGGGTGACCGCCTTCTTCTGCTTCATGTTCTCGTGGGTCGAGCTGTTGCTCGCCCGCACTCTGACCACGGTAAACGCAAAGCCGATTGCCGCAGTCATGACCCGCACAGTCTCGGCGGCCGGTATGGACTGGGGCGTGCTGGCCGCGGCCGGCGTGCTGACCATCATCCCCGGCGCCCTGGTGATCTGGTTTGTCCGCAACTACATCGCCAAGGGCTTTGCCCTGGGCCGGGTTTAGGGAGGTGTTTGCAGCATGAACTTCTCCTGGATGGCCTGGACCGCGCCGACCGCGATGTTCTTCGGCGCCATCGTTCTGCTCATCGCCGGCATGGGCCTGTGGGAAAAACTGTCGCCCGGCGGCGCGCCGCGGGTCGGAGTCCTTCGCCTGAAGACTCATCGCGGCGACCGGCTGTTCATCACCCTGCTGGGCTCGGCCTTCATCCACCTGGCCTGGCTGGGTCTGACGGGCCTGCCGCTGTGGGGCGCGACAATTGTTTCAGTCCTTTACGGCCTGCTCGTTTTCCGCTTTGTTTGAAGGCTGAACCGCGGACCAAACCGCGGACGACAAGATCATACTGGGGACGGACACCATGAAACTGCGAACGGCGTCATCGCTCACGCTCGCTCTTGCCCTGACGGCTTCCGTCGGGCTGATCGCCGCCTGCAACAACAAGCCGGCCGCCAAGCCTGCCGCGACTGCCGCGGCGCCGGCCTCCACCATCCCGGTGTGGAACGCCGGCGGCAAGACCGGCATGGACGCCGCCAAGTTCTTCCTGGACGACCAGATCAAGGACCTGTCGAGCCTGTCGCGGGCCGACCAGGAAAAGGAATTGCAGTGGTTCATCGACGCCGCCAAACCTTACGCCGGCATGGAAATCCATGTGGTCTCGGAAAGCCTGACCACCCACGACTATGAGTCCAAGGTGCTCGCTCCAGCCTTCACAGCCATGACCGGCATCAAGGTCGTCCAGGACGTCATCCAGGAAGGCGACCTGGTCGAAAAGCTGCAGACCCAGCGCCAGACCGGCCAGAACCTTTATGACGTCTATGTCAACGACTCCGACCTGATCGGCGCTCACTGGCGCTATCAGGACGTCTATAACCTGACCGACTGGATGGCGGGCGACGGCAAGGCGGTGACCAACCCCGGTCTCGACGTCAATGACTTCATCGGCAAGAGCTTCACCACCGCGCCGGACGGCAAGCTGTATCAGTTGCCAGACCAGCAGTTCGCGAACCTCTACTGGTTCCGCTACGACTGGTTCACCGACCCCAAGAACAAGGCCGACTTCAAGGCCAAGTACGGCTACGACCTGGGCGTTCCGGTCAACTGGTCGGCCTATGAAGACATCGCCGAGTTCTTCACCGGCCGCACCGAGGACGGCCAGAAGGTCTATGGCCACATGGATTACGGCAAGAAGGACCCGTCACTCGGCTGGCGCTTCACCGACGCGTGGCTGTCCATGGCGGGCAATGGCGACCCGACGGGCGGCAGGCCCAATGGTTGGCCGGTGGACGAATGGGGCATCCGGGTCGACGACCACAATCGCCCGGTCGGCTCCTGCGTCACCCGCGGCGGCGACACCAACGGCCCGGCGGCGGTCTATTCGGTCAACAAGTATCTGGAATGGATGAAGAAATACGCCCCGCCTGAAGCGCAGGGCATGACTTTCTCCGAATCCGGCCCCGTGCCCGGCCAGGGCAAGGTCGCTCAGCAGATCTTCTGGTACTCAGCCTTCACCGCCGACATGGTCAAGGCCCCGGCGGTGATGAACGCCGACGGCACGCCCAAGTGGCGCATGGCCCCCTCGCCGCACGGCGCCTACTGGAAGGACGGCATGAAGCTGGGCTACCAGGACGCCGGTTCCTGGACCCTGATGAAGTCGACCCCGGTCAAGCGCGCCCAAGCGGCCTGGCTCTACGCCCAGTTCGCCGGCTCCAAGACCGTCGACGTCAAGAAGAGCCAGGTCGGCCTGACCTTCGTTCGCGAGAGCACCATCCAGCACAAGAGCTTCACCGACCGGGCTCCGAAACTGGGCGGCCTGATCGAATTCTATCGCTCGCCGGCCCGCGGGCTGTGGACGCCTACAGGCAACAATGTTCCCGACTATGCGGCTCTGACCCCGCTATGGTGGCAGAACATCGGCGACGCCGCCTCGGGCGCCAAAACCGCTCAGCAGGCGATGGACAAGCTGTGCGCCGACCAGGAAGACTTCATGTCGCGGCTCGAAAAGTCCGGCGTGCAAGGCGACATCGGACCGAAGATGAATCCGGTGCAGACCGCTCAGTACTGGTTCGATCAGCCCGGCGCGCCGAATCCGAAACTGGCCAACGAAAAGCCGAAGGGTGAGACCGTCGACTACGACACCCTGATCAAGAGCTGGCAATCGGCCCCGAAAACAGGCGCCAAAAAATGATCCGCAAGATCTGCGCAGGGGCGGCCTTCGCGGCCGCCCTGACCGTATCGTTCGTCGCCCATGCGGCGACGCCGGTCCCGCAGGTCTCCGGTCCCATCCCGGTCACCGCCGCCTCACACCCGTTCGGGGCGGCGAACCAGACGCTGAAGCCGGAGAACCTGGCGGCGGCGGGCTATGTCGAGGAAGAGTACTTCGTCAGCGGCAAGGCCAATGTCTATGACTGGCAGGCGGGCGGCGCGGTCGTGCGCACGGCCGACGTCCCCTACACCACCCGCGTGCTGGTCCGCCGTCCGAAATCGGCGGGAAAATTCAGCGGCCGCGTCATCGTCGAGATGATGAACCCGACCAATCTGCTCGACCTGAACATCGGCTGGGCGATCCATCGCGACGAGTTGATGCGGCGCGGCGACGCCTGGGTTGGGCTGACCGCCAAGCCGATCGCGGTCAAGACGCTGCAGACCTTCGATCCGGCGCGCTATGCGCCGCTCAACTGGGCCAATCCTCTGCCCGCCAGTGATCCGCGCAACTGCGCCGTTCGCGCCGGCGGCGACACCACCCAGGCCACCGAAAACGGCCTGGTATGGGACATGAACACGCAGGTCGGCGCCTGGATCCGCAGCAACACGGCGGCCAATCCCTTCACCTATGGCGGGCGCGCGACCAGGGCGAAATACCTCTACGGCTGGGGCTATTCCCAGACCGGCGGTTACCTGTACACCTATGTCAACGCCATCCATCCGCTGGTCGTCAAAGCCGATGGCAAGTCGATGTTTGACGGCTATCTGATCGCCACAGCCAGCGGACCCAGCGCCATCAACCAGTGCGCTCCGGCCATTCCCGCCGGCGATCCGCGCCGCAAGCCCGCCCACGTCGGCGTACCGGTGATGCATGTGATGACCAATTCCGATTACGCCGGCTTTGCGCCCAGCCGCCTGCCCGACAACAACACGCTCGCCGAGGGCTATCGAGACTATGACCTGTCGGGCGCGGGGCATGCCACGCCCGACGAGCTCTATTACGGCCCCAGCCCGGCCGACATCACCAAGGGCGGCCAGACGCCGCCGCCGGTGAACTGCACCGAAGGCCCGCGCAGCCGTTTTCCCTCTCGGGTGCCGTTCAACGCCATCCTGGAAAACCTCGAGGACTGGGTCGAGAAGGGCAAGACGCCGCCGCCCGGCGCCGTGGTTCTCATGAACGGCAATACCGGCGCGCTGGACGAGTACGGCAACGTCAAGGGCGGGGTGCGGACGCCCTATCTGGATGTGCCGACCAGCACCTGGGCGGGCAACTCAACAGGCCCGTCCTTCTGCCGCATCGCGGGCCACGAGACACCGTTCACGCCTGATCGGTTGAAGGCGCTCTACCCGACTCACGCCGACTATGTGCGCAAGGTGGAGGCCAGCGTCGACAGTCTGGTTGCCCAGCGATACATCACGCGGGCCGACGGGGCGGCGATAATTGCCGAAGCCCGGGCCACAAAGGTCCCGTAACGCAATTATTTTTCTCGGCACCGACGGAAAAATAACCATCACGCGTTTATAACGCGGAAGTTGGTCCAATCATTGCGATTTAGTCATCTTAATCGGTGCCCGAAGCGCAAGATTGCAACCAACAAGCGTGTGATTCGTAGTACAGTAGACGGGTATGTCGGGGTCCCTAAACTTCCAGAAAATCAAGATCGGCGACCTTGAAGGCTGCCGAGTTCTCGGCCGGGACGAGCTGGAACCCCTGATTCGTCAGGTGGCCAGCCGGCTGCGCGACGCCGGCGCAGGGCCCGGCGAGGTGGTGCTCTACCAGGGACCGCAGCAGGCATCGGCCGTTGTTCTGTTCTGGGCCTGCATGCTGAACGGCGCGATTTTCGCCGCCTGCGATGAGGACTGGCCCGCTTTTCAGCTCGAAAACGCCACCGGCGGCATGTCGCCCAGACTGGTCGCCTCCACCTCGCGAAGCGTCGCCGCGGCGCACCAGGTTTTTCCAAACGCGGAACACCTGTGGCTCGAGCCTGCCCCGGAATTCACCGATCTGGAAGGCCTGGCCAACTGGGCAAAGGGCGCGACGCCTTGCGACGCCTTGACCATTCCGGACGCCGCTCCAGCCGCCTATTTGTTTACCTCGGGCACCAGCGGCGTTCCCAAGGCGGTGGTCCATAGCCGAGGGGGTCTGGCCCACGGCGCGCGGCTGACCCTGAAGGCTTTCGAGTGGAAGGCTGGAGAGCGGCTGATCAATCTTGCCGAGCCACACACCATGAGCGGCCTGCGCAACGCCTTCCTGGCCGCACCGCTTGGCGGGGTCGAATGGATTCCGGTCCGCCGGCAGAGCCTTTTCACCCTGCTCGACCAGCTGGATCAGGCCCAGTGCCACCGGCTGGTCGTCGGCCCCCTGCTGCTTCGCCAGCTGGCGCTGCTGGGCGACCGGGCGCCAGCTGACGCCTTTGCCTCGCTCAAGGCGATCTACTTCACCGGGGCGACTCTGGATCCGTCCAGTGTCGAGACGGTTCATGCCCGCCTTGGTATTCCGGTGGTCAATTACTATGGCCTGACCGAAACCGGCGGCATCTGCCTGAGCCAGCGCCTGCCCGGCTGGCGACCCGGCGACGCCACTCTGGGCCATGCGGCGGGCTGCGAGGCCCGTGTGGTCGCGGCGAACGGCGTGGTCGCCGCGGATGGCGAGGAAGGCGAGCTGCAAATCCGCAGCCCCCAACTGATGCTAGGTTATCTGAACAATCCGCAAGCCACCGCCGAGCGTCTGCAGGGCGACTGGCTACGGACCGGTGATATTGTTCGCCAAGCGACGGACGGCAGATTCGAACTCGTCGGTCGGGCGAGCCAGTTCATCAAGACTCTGTCCAGCGATCGGGTGCACCCCGAAGAGATCGAGCAGGTGCTCGAACGGCATTCGGCGGTCGCCGAGGCTGCGGTGTTCGGCCGTCCCGAGGCTGGCGGCGGCGAGCGGATCGCCGCCCTGATCGTCGCCCGACCCGACGAGGGCGATACGGAAGACCTGCCGGCGCTGCTCGCTGATTTTGTCGCCAATCATCTGGGCTCGGCCCGGCGACCCAGCATGGTGCGCGTGGTCAAGTCTCTTCCCAGGCTCGGCAATGGCAAGCTGATCCGTCATCGCCTGCAAGATCTGGACGAATGATCGCACCCAACGCGGCCTTTGCGCTCTATAGCCAGGCCAAGACTCCATCCCAGAACCGCCGGCCGTGGATGAAGACCGCCGGACGGACGATCAGTTATGGCGAACTGGCCGACCAGATCGAGCGGATCGGCGGCCTGCTGGCTGCTCACGGCGTGGCCGCCGGCGATCGAGTGGTCATCGCTCTGAACGACGATGTGGACGCATCCCTCGGCCTGCTGGGCCTGATCTGTCATGGGGTGACCTGCGTGCAGATCGATGCGGCCACCCGCGATGTCCGCGCCGCGGCCCTGGTGCGCCGAGCAAGACCCGCCCTGGTGATCCTGGACGAGGCCCTGCGGGACGCCTGGCCTCTGGAGCCGGGCGGCGGTCAGATCATCAGCAGCCCCGAGGACATCCGCACGGCCTACGCC
>CAZJBC010000059.1:0-11503 GCA_964543805.1 uncultured Brevundimonas sp. | reverse complement strand
CGCGGGCGAACATGTCCTGGTAGGACTCGCCCGGAAGCAGGTAGCGGTCTTCCAGCGTCTTCTTGCCGAAATCGGTGAGCAGGGCGTCCCGGGTGCGGTCGACCACGACCTTGGTGACCAGCTTCAGCTCCGGTCTGGCTCCCGGCCGGGTGCTCGCAAAGCGCGCCTCCCTGTGCGTGGAAACCGATACCGTCTGAATTGCTTCTCTGCCCATCATCGCCCGAATAACCTTATGCCCCTGGTGCGCCCGTTCAAGTCCTAACTGGACCTTCGTGCGCTAGATGTTGTGGGCAAATCACCCCAACACCCTAGGTATGGGGCCACACGGTTAATACCCGGTCAATGGCTGCCGGTGCGGCATAGACGTAAAAAAACGTTTTTGTGACTATCCTGCGCTCAAGCAGCGCAGCGGTAGCGCAACTAAAATGCGCGCCCGATGCGAAGCGAGGGACGCTCGATCGCGTAACTCCAGAAAGCCAAACGACTTTCCCTGACTGCGCGCCCACCCGTGCGCACTCACTCAATCTCCGCCATACTCTCCCGCCATGAACCCGCTCTTCTCGGCCCTGCCCGCCACCGTCTTCGACGTCATGTCGGGCCTTGCCCGCCAGCATGGGGCCATCAACCTGGGTCAGGGTTTCCCCGACGCGCCTGGCCCCGAGTTCGTACGCCGCGCCGCCGCCGAAGCGGTGATGAACGGCTCCAACCAGTACCCGCCCATGGCCGGCCTGCCCGTCCTGCGCCAGGCGATCGCTGGCCACTATGCCCGCCGCCAGAACCTTGCGCTGGACTGGGAGCGCGAGGTCATTGTCACCTCGGGCGCCACCGAGGCCCTGGCCGCCAGTTTCCTGGCCCTGCTCTCGCCCGGCGACGAGGCGATCCTGTTCCAGCCGCTCTACGACTCCTACGCGCCCATGGTGCGGCTGGCCGGCGCAAAGCCGGTGCTCGCCCGCCTGGCCCCGCCGCACTTCCGTTTCGACCGCGCGATGATCGAGACCCTGATCACGCCGCGCACCCGGCTGATCGCCCTGAACAACCCGCTTAATCCCGCCGCCGTCGTCTATGGCGCGCAGGACCTGGCCCTGCTGGCCGACATCTGCACCGCCCACGACCTGCTCTGCATCTGTGACGAGGTCTGGGAGGAAGTCGTCTTCGACGGGGCCCGCCACCAGCCGCTGATCAATTTTCCAGGTATGCGCGAGCGCGCCGTCAAGATCGGCTCGGCCGGCAAGATGTTCGGCCTCACCGGCTGGAAAGTCGGCTTCGTCTGCGCCACCGCGCCCCTGCTCGACGTCATCGTCAAGGCCCACCAGTTCCTGACCTACACCACCCCGCCCAACCTGCAGGCCGCTGTCGCCGAAGGGCTGAACAAACCGGGCGACTGGTTTGAGACCATGCCTGCTGGCCTGCAGCGCTCCCGCGACCACCTGGCCGCCGGCCTGACCGCTGAAGGGTTCGTCGTCCTGTCCAGCGCCGGCACCTACTTCCTGAACATCGACCTGTCGGCCTCCGGCGTGAACGAGCCCGACCACGCTTTCGCGTTGCGGGCGGTCACCGAGCACGGCGTCGCCTACATCCCCGTCTCGGCCTTCTACGAGGAAACGCCCGTCACCAGCATCCTGCGCCTGTGCTTCGCAAAGTCGGACGACGTTCTGGACGAAGGCGCGCGCCGGCTGGCGGCGGCGCGGGGCTGACGCATCAGTCCATCAAGCTGGCCGGATCAACCCCCATCGCCCGCACCCTGGCCTCCCACCGCTCCAGCGCGGCGGTGTAGTAGTCAAAGATGCATGGCTCGCAGTGCCGGTGGCAGCACTCGGCCTCGTCCGGCATGACCGGGCGTTTCGGAACAGGCGGGACAGCATCGTTCACGGCGGCGGCCTAGACCGCCGGCCGAAACCACGCCATCAAAATCTGAAGGCTCAGCTCAGACCCGGCGGATCAGCCGGATCAGCAGCAGCAGAATCACCGCTCCCGCCGTCGCCCCGATGATCGACCCGACGATGCCCGAGCCTACGAACAGCCCCAGCCTGCCGAACACCCAGCCGCCGACGAACGATCCAATGATGCCGACCACGATATTGCCGATGATGCCAAAGCCGTAGCCCTTGACGATCACGCCCGCCAGCCAGCCGGCCACGCCGCCGATGATCAGCCAGATTAAAAGGGATTCCATAGACATGGTTTCATCTCCCGGCCGGCAGTTTCGCCGGCGCAGACGGAAAGGTGTTTCCCCCGCCCTGAGAGAGTTAACACCCAAGCTTGGGCTTTGTTCAATTTACCGGCTCGTATCGAGGCTTCGTCACGCCTCGTCGGCGCGATCCTTGCCCAGCACATGAAGTTCGTCCGGCGCGCGGCCGGTGAGTTGGTGCAGTAGCAGCCACGCCCGCACCGCCGCCGTTACCGGCCCGGGTATGGGCAGGCCCGCAAACCAGCGGGAAACCGTCGAGCGGTCGACCCCGAGCGCTTCGGCGAGACGGGACATCCAGCCCCGCTCGCCGAAGATCAGAATCGCCGCCCGACGGAGTTCCTCTGGGCTCAATTTGCGGTGCCTTCCACGAGCGCTTCGTGCTCGCCGATGAACCGCAGAACAGCCTCCGAAAAGCCGTCCAGGTGAGTCCAGCGTCCGTAACCGACGCCGTTCCGGGCCGAGGCGACATTGACCATATAGGCCCTGGCCGCCACCGGATCGGGAACCACATCGTGGCTCTGTTCGTCGGTAACCACGATCAGGCGATCGTGCGGCAGACGGTTGACGTGCGTCACCGCCTTGCCGAGGTAGGTCGAGCTGTGCGGCTGCGAAGCGATCACCGCATCGACGCCGGCCATGCCGCGGCGGGCTGGAACCTCCACGACCTCCTGGGAGAAGGTGAAGACCCGCACGTCGCCGGGAATGACAGACGCCAGCGCGGCGGCCGCATCGATCCGCTTCAGGTCCGACTTGCCCGACAGCTGCCAGTCCATGGAACCCGACACGTCGACCAGCACAATCGTGCGGCCGGTCCATACCGGGCCTTGCAGGACCGTCTCGGTCAGCGCCTGGTCGAGCCAGGGCTCGAACCGGAGCGCCGCCCGCGCGGCCGCCACATAACGGAACGGCAGCACACGCTCGGCGCCGCGCCGGGCAAGGATCGCGTCCTTGACCAGCGCCTCGTCGACGCCCGACTGGTCCATGTTCCGCAGGTTGCGGAGCAGGGCCAGATAACCAAGCTTGCGCTCGGCGAGCAGCCGCTCAAAGGTCTCGCGCTTGTCCGCGCCGGACGACAGGGCGACCTCCCAGGTATCGGGAGACGCCAGAGTCCGGTCGGCGACCTGCTTCCACAGCTGGCCTTGCGCCTCATCCTTCGGCTTGGCGTGGATGAGGAACAGCACGTCGCGCAGCCTAACCGGGCCGTCGCGGTCGTACTTGGCCAGCTGGTAGGCGTCGAACTTGCCGAACGCGCGGGCCAGACCCAGCTTCATATGCTTGGTCAGGGGCCGCTTGCCGTGACGCCAGTAGAGGGCGACCAGCTCGGTCAGTTCGTCGGCCCGCTGAACGACACGCTCTATCGTGTCAGCGACCAGGGGGCCGCCCGACTTGACCAGGGCGCAGACGAGCAGAAGAGGCGCATGGCGCAGGCCGAAGCGCTCGCGCGCCTCGATGGCCAGAGCCGCCACCGTTTCCGGAGCGACATCGGCCGCAAGCACCGCGATCCGGTCGGCGATCGTCTGACCGTCTTCGTAGAATTCATTCTCCCAAAGCAGGCACGAGGCGACCGATCGGCGAAGCAGCTGCTCGGCCGAAAGCGGAATCGCGGGGGCTCCCTCGTGCGTGACGATGGGAACGCGGGGACGGAAGATGTTGAGACGCATGCGCCCCTCCTCTGCTCAGGTTTCAAAAAGGCCGATCCAGGGAACTGTCGAAAACGCGCAATCCCCGACCGCAGGCCGTAAAGCCTTTGGCCGAGAGCAGGACTCGAACCTGCCGAGCCTTTCGGCTCTCCACCAGCGAAGAAAACGTTCTCTGCGCCACCGGACCGGTGTCCCGAAGGACGCGGGCTTCGTACCATTATTGATGTATTACGCAACAAAAAAACACCCTCCCCCGATAGTCGGAAGAGGGTGTTGCCTGTGGGGCACACACGGCTCGGGAGGACGCGTTGTCCGGCCTGCCAGCCGGAACCGGGACCGAAGTCCCGGCCGCCCTTTCCGGGGAGCGATGAACCCGAATTGCCTTCGCCACCACAATCCTGGTCAGGCCTGAGGGAACCAACGAGGCCGGAAGGTGCTCTACCAACTGAGCTACGCCGCGCTTGCGCCCGGCAGCGGGATTCGAACCCGCGACCACCCGATTAACAGTCGATGAATCCGACCTCTACGCCACCTGGGCCTTATATCTGCTGGGGAACGCTTGAAACCGGCCGTCCCTTGCGGGACTTCGATGGCAACGAAGCAACCGGTCTACAACACCACCAGCAAAGGTCGGGCGGATCCGAAGATCCGCCCGTCGTCCGTGACGGAGAACAGGCGGGTCCGACAGCCTGATGCTCTATCCAGCTGAGCTACCTCCTTGCGGAGAGTGGGACTCGAACCCACCACCCTCAGGTCCTGCGAAGTAGTCGAACCCTGCGCCACCGTCATGCTCCCGACGCCGAAACGCCGGGAGCACTCAGATAGATATAAATGGTTCATAATGCAACATAGATATCATCCCTTCACACACACCACCTGACGCAGGGTGTGGACGATGTCGACCAGGTCGGCCTGCGCCGCCATGACCGCGTCGATGTCCTTGTAGGCCATCGGCGTTTCGTCGATCACGTCGGCGTCCTTCCGGCATTCGACGCCCTCGGTGGCCAGCACGTGGTCCTCCACCGTAAAGCGCCGCCTGGCTTCGGTCCGGCTCATCGCCCGCCCCGCCCCATGGGAGCAGGTGCAGAACGAATCGCGGTTGCCCTTGCCGCGCACGATGAACGACCGGGCCCCCATCGAGCCGGGAATGATCCCCAGCTCGCCGAGTCCCGCCCGCACGGCGCCCTTCCGGGTCACGTACACGTCTTTGCCGAAGTGCCGCTCCCGGCTGACATAGTTGTGGTGGCAGTTCACGGCTTCCTCGGTGACGGCCAGATCGGGGAAATGCGTGCGCAGCACTCCCAGCACCTGATCCATCATCACTTCACGGTTGGCCCGGGCATAGGCTTGCGCCCAGCTGACCGCCTTGAAGTAATCGCCGAAGCCTTCGGACCCTTCCGGGAAATAGGCCAGGTCCTGATCCGGCAGATTGATGAACCAACGCCGCATGTCGGCCTTGGCCCGCTCGATGAAATAGCTGCCGAACTTGTTGCCAACGCCCCGCGAGCCAGAGTGCAGCATGACCCACACATCCCCCGCCTCATCGAGGCAAAGCTCGATGAAGTGGTTGCCGGTGCCCAGCGTGCCCAGGTGGCCAAAGCCGCGCGGATGCGCCGCCTTGGGGTGCTTATCGATGACGGCCTTGTAGCCGTCCTCGAGCTCCCCCCAACGCTTCGCGGCCGCCGCGGGCGGCTCCGACTGCCAGGCGCCCACATCGTTGCGCCCGCCATTGTCGGTCCGCCCGTGCGGGACAGCCGCCTCGATGGACGAGCGGATCGCCGCCAGGCTGTCCGGCAGGTGCTCGGCCCGGATGCTCGTCCGCACCGCCATCATGCCGCAGCCGATGTCCACGCCCACCGCCGCAGGGATAATCGCGCCGATGGTCGGGATCACCGATCCCACCGTCGCGCCCATGCCCCAATGCACGTCGGGCATCACCGCCATGTGGCTGTGAATGAACGGCAGGGACGCCACGTTCTTCAGCTGCTTGAGCGCCGCATCCTCGATCGGCACGCCCTTGGTCCAGGCCTTGATGACCGCGCCGCCGGCTTCATTTTCGATCACTTCGAACCCGCTCATCGGGGTTCCTCCTTCTCGATTTTCACCTTCCCCCTTCCGGGCCGGTTCGAAAAGCGTCCTTCCAAATTGAAGAACCCCTCCCGGCCGGACCGGAAGGGGTTCTTTCAGACAAATCCCGGATCGGTTCGATCCTGAGCTAGTCCAGCCCCTTCCGCGCGCATGCGCCCTCGCGTCCGACCTGCAGGTCGGAGCGGTTCGGCATCGCATAGGTGGGGGCTTTCAAAGCCATGGTCT
Source organism: uncultured Brevundimonas sp. (assembly GCA_964543805.1). Classification (GTDB taxonomy): domain Bacteria; phylum Pseudomonadota; class Alphaproteobacteria; order Caulobacterales; family Caulobacteraceae; genus UBA5005. The sequence continues at coordinate 5,362 of CAZJBC010000059.1, read as the reverse complement.
CGTTCCTCTCGGGAGGCGGGCGGATACGCGCGCTCACCGGGCAAATCAAGCCCGAACGAACGTTGTTACGAAAGTTGATCGCGGGACCCGGCAGATGAGAGAGGGCGAACCCCTGCGCGACGGCCCTAGCCTCCTTCCACCGCCCTCTTCACCAGCGCCGCGATCATCGCCTCCTCTGCGGGGCCGATCTGCGTCAGCGCATAGGCGTTGGGCCACATCATCCCGTCGTCGAGCAAGGCTCTGTCGCTGAACCCCAGCGTCGCGTACCGGGCCTTGAATTTGTACCCGCCCTGGAAAAAGCAGACGACATTATCGTTCAAGGTATAGGCCGGCATGCCGTACCAGGTTCGCGGGCTCAGCTGCGGCGCCACCGCCTCCACGATCGCGTGAATCGCCTCGGCCATCTCGCGGTCCTCGGGCGGCATCCTGGCGATCGCCTCCAGCACCGCGGCGGCTTGCTCGGCCTTGTTGCCGGCGGCCCTGCGCTCCCGCAGGGTTTCGGCCATAGCGGCCCTTTCCTCCGGTGTAAGCCCACCCGACCTTGCAGATTTGGCCACGCTGTTCCTCCACTGACCGAACGCCGAAGCGGCTTTATCCGTTTTCTGCCCGCACATAGGCCCGCTTGCCCGCTGCGGCGTTGAACCAGACCACAACCTCGGTCCCGCTCTCCGGGTCGATGAAGCGTTCGGCGGTGGCCGCCCAGCCTTCGCCGGCCGGCGCCGCATCCAGCACCTTCTTGTAGCGCCGCCGCTCGAACACAACGCCGCCGAAGATCACGGCGGCTTCCAGCGTCACCACACAGGCCGCCGGCCAGGCCTGGCCGATCAGAAACAACGACAGCGCGCCGATCAGCAGAATCACGCTGATCACGATCAGGGAAATGCGCAGCATGGCCCTAAGGCGCCGGCTCGAGCACCACCGCCGTGCCATAGGCGACGATCTCGGACATGTACTGGGCGATCTCGGTGGAATCGAAGCGCATCATCACGACCGCATTGGCGCCCATGACTTGGGCGTTCTTGACCAGCCGGTCGGTGGCGTGCTGGCGCGCCTGCTCCAGCAGGCTGGTGTATTCCTTGATCTCGCCGCCAAAGATGGAGCGCAGGGAGGCGGCGATATTGCCGCCGAGGCCGCGGCTGCGGACCACCAGCCCGAATACCTGTCCCTTGACCTCGCGCACGCGATAGCCGGGCACGTTCTCTGTTGTCGTGACGATCATGTCTGCCTCCCCAGGATGAGCGGGCAGCATAGGGCGGAAATTCGTCGCGGATCGAGTGGTTTTTCGGGTCCCCGCTGGCCGGTCAGGCCGCTACGGTTTCACCGTCCGCCGCGTCAGCTTCGCCTTCGTCCAGCACCCCGCCGATGGTCGAAAACAACTCGTCGGCGCGGATCGGTTTGCCGATGTGGGCGTTGGCGCCGGCCTCGCGGGTGGCCGCGCAGTCGGCCGGCGAGACATTGGCCGACAGCACGATCAGCGGCGTGCGAACGCGGCTTTCGACCCGCTCGATCTCGCGGATTGCCCGCGTGGCCGACAGGCCGTCCATAACCGGCATCTGCAGGTCCATCAGAATCAGGTCAAAGGCTCCGCGCTGAAAGGCGGTCACCGCTTCCTGGCCGTTCTCGCAGGCGGTGGATTCGGCGCCGACCTGGGCCAGCATCAGCTGCACGACCTTGCGGTTGGTGGCGTTGTCGTCGACCAGCAGCACCCGCAGCGGCGGCGCATCCTCGCCGTCCTGGTCCCCTGCCGTCTGGGCCGTCTGGGCCTCATTGGCCATGGCGGGCGCTTCGACCGGCGGCAGCGGCAGGATCACCGTAAACGTCGCGCCCTTGCCCTTCTTGCCCTTGGCCGAGACCGTGCCGCCCATCAGCCCGGCCAGCTGGCGGCAGATGGAAAGACCCAGACCCGTGCCGCCGAACTGGCGGGTGGTCGACCCATCCGCCTGTTCGAAACGGGCGAACAGGCGCTCGGCCTGCGCCTGGTCAAAGCCGGTTCCGGTATCGCGCACCTCGATGACGCAGGCCCCCGCGGCGTCGCGCTCGAGGCGTACGTCCACGCGGCCCTGGGCGGTGAACTTGACGGCGTTGGACACCAGGTTGTTGAGAATTTGCCGCACCCGGGACGGATCGCCACGCACCAGTCCGGCCGTGTCGGGCGCCAGGCTGAGCACCAGGTCCAGACCCTTGGCCTGCGCCTGCGGCCGGTAGAGGCCGGCGCAGGTCTCGGCCAGGGCGGCCAGGTCGAATTCCGCGTCTTCCAGGTCAAGCTTGCCGGCCTCGGCCTTGCTGAAGTCCAGAAGGTCGCTGAGCAGGTTGTTCAGATCTCCCGCCGACGCCATCACCGTGCGCAACAGCTCGGCCTGATCGGCGTTCAATTCGGTGCGTGACAGCACATCGGCCAGACCGATGACGCCGTTCAGCGGGGTTCTGATCTCGTGGCTCATATTGGCCAGGAAATCACTTTTGGCCTGACTGGCGGCGCGCGCCTCGGCCAGGGCCTGTTCCAGCTTTTCTTCCTGGGCCTTCATTTCCGAAATATCGATACGGATGCCGATGGTGCCGCCGTCGCGCGTCTTGCGCTCCTCGATCATGATCCAGCGGCCATTGGCCAGCCGCTGTTCGTGGCGTACGCCGGGATTGTCGAGCAGGGCCATGCGTTCGGCCAGCCACTCTTCCTCGCGGCCGATGGCCTGGGGATAATCCCCGCGTTCGACGCCGATCCTCAGGGTGTCGGCCAGTTTGACGCCTTCGCGGAACAGGTCGGCGGACTTGGCGTAGATGTCGGCATAGGCCGTGTTCCACAGAACATAGCGGCCTTCGTTGTCGAGAAAGACGATGCCTTCGGGCAGCACGTTCAGGGCTTCGCGCAGGCGATCTTCCGCGCGCATGGCCCGGGCCTCGGCGCGCGAAATGGCCAGATGGTTCGAGCCGCGCAGGGTGACTTCGTTCTGCATGCGCGAGGTCGCCTCGCGCCACAGCCCCGAGATGAAGCTCGCCACAGCCCCGTCATTGACCTTGGTCTTCATGGATTCCCGCACCCACCGCGCCACAACTTTTACGTTGCGCGGGAACAGAGAAGCGCCCGAGACATTAACCCCGGGTTACGCCAAGTCCTTGCAGCGCTTGGGATTGCACGCGGCGCGCATCGTCGGTCAAGCCTTGGGCGAGCGGCGCCCATTTTTCCGGCACGATTGTGGCGGGCGCGAGGGCGGTGGGTTGATCTTCCTTCTTTCAACTCCGCCTGCTACATGCCCCGCATGGTCGCGTCCTGCACAGCTTTGCGAATTAACCGCCCGGCGTAACGCCGCCGGGCTGGTCCGCCGCGTACGCCGGGATTTTTTGCCAATTCCGCCCCTTGTCCGGACCAAAAGCGGTGCCGGATTTTTCGCAAACGCTGGTTATAAGACCCCCCGATGACTGATGCTGATTCCTCTTCCGGCCGCGACTGGCGGCCTACCGTTTTCCTGCCCGAGACCCCGTTTCCGATGCGCGCGGGCCTGCCGCAGAAGGAGCCGGAAATCCTGGCCGGCTGGGCGCAAGGCCCGGGCCTCTACAAACAGATCCGCGCCGCCCGCCAGGCCGCCGGCGCGCCCCTGTTCGTCCTGCACGACGGCCCGCCCTACGCCAATGGCGCGATCCACATCGGCCATGCGCTGAACAAGCTGCTCAAGGACTTCGTTGTCCGATCGCAATTCCTGCTGGGCAAGGACGTGGACTACGTTCCCGGCTGGGACTGCCACGGCCTGCCGATCGAATGGAAAATCGAGGAAGAGTTCCGCGGCCGCGGCCGGCGCAAGGACGAGGTGCCGGCGGCTGAATTCCGCGCCCGTTGCCGCGAATACGCCGCCGACTGGATCGAAGTCCAGATGGGCGAATTCAAGCGCCTGGGCGTCCTTGGCGACTGGGAAAACCGTTACGCCACCATGGACTTCACCTCGGAAGCCACCATCGTTTCCGAGTTTATGAAGTTCGCCGCCTCGGGCCAGCTCTACCGCGGCTCCAAACCGGTGATGTGGTCGCCCGTCGAGCGCACCGCCCTTGCCGACGCCGAGGTCGAATACGCCGACCATGTGAGCCCGACGGTGTGGGTGAAGTTCCCGGTCAGGGGAACGGTCGGCGCCGAGACCGAATTCCTCAAGCCCGGCGCGTCGGTGGTCATCTGGACGACCACGCCCTGGACCCTGCCGGCCAACCGCGCCATCGCCTACAACGACAAGATCGCCTACGGCCTTTACAGCGTCACCGGCGTCGAGACCGATCTCGCTTTCGAGCCCTGGGTCAAGGCGGGCGATGAGCTGATCCTCGCCGACAAACTGGCCGAGGAAGTGCTGAAAGCCGCCAAGGCCGCCCGCTGGACGCGCCTGTGCGACGTCGATCCCAGCACCCTGTCCTGCGCCCACCCGCTGGCCGCGCTCGATCCGGGCTATGGCTTCGATGTGCCGCTGCTGGACGGCGACCATGTCACCGACGACACGGGCGCCGGGTTTGTTCACACGGCGCCCGGCCACGGCGCCGACGACTACAATGTCTGGCTCAACAATGGCCTGAGCCGTGAAGACATCCCCGACACCGTCGATCCGGACGGCAAATACTATGACAGCGTCCCCCTGTTCGGCGGGCTGGCCGTGCTGGAGACCGAGGGCAAGAAGGCCGGTAAGTTCGGCCCGGCCAACAACGCGGTCATCGAAAAGCTGATCGAGGCGGGAAACCTGCTGGCCCGCGGCCGGCTGGAGCACAGCTATCCGATGAGTTGGCGCTCCAAGGCGCCGGTGATTTTCCGCAATACGCCGCAGTGGTTCATTCGCATGGATGAGACGCTGGCCGACGACTCGACCCTGCGCGAGCGCGCCCTGGCCGCCATCGACGCCACGGAATTCCACCCCGACCAGGGCCGCAACCGCATCCGCTCCATGGTCGAGACCCGTCCCGACTGGCTGATCAGCCGCCAGCGCGCCTGGGGCGCGCCACTCGCCATGTTCGTTGAAAAAGAAACCGGCAAGCCGCTGGTCGACGCCGACGTCAATGATCGCATCCTGAAAGCCATCGCGGCCGAGGGCGCCGACGCCTGGTACCTGCGACCGGCCGGCGATTTCCTCGGCAACCTCGACCCCGCCAAATACGAAAAGATCGAAGACATCCTGGATGTCTGGTTCGATTCCGGCTGCACCCACGCCTTCACCATCGAAGGGCGCAAGGACAGCCACTGGCCGGCCGACCTCTATTCCGAAGGCTCCGACCAGCACCGCGGCTGGTTCCAGTCGAGCTTGCTGGAAAGCTGCGGCACCCGCGGCCGCGCGCCCTACAAGGCCATTCTCACCCACGGGTTCACCCAGGACGAGAACGGCGAGAAGATGTCCAAGTCCAA
>CAZJBC010000058.1:0-11692 GCA_964543805.1 uncultured Brevundimonas sp. | reverse complement strand
GTTCCAGACTCTCCCGCAAGCGATCCGCGATCGTGCGGTGGACGCCAACGGCGACGGTTTCTACACCCTGGCGGAATTGACGCCGGCGGCGACCGCCAATGACGCGACCACGGTTCGGGAAATCGTATCGGTCGGCACGTACCTGAAGAGCGGATCGGAAGACACCGCCCTGAACGTTGAGGCTCAAAGCCGCGACGACCTCCTCAAGCAAGGCAGCCCCGGCGTCGATCAGCTGATCCGCGGCCTCTCCGAAACCGGCCTGAACGACAACGGCGACAACGCCGGTCAGAACGCCGAAGGTTACGGCGTCCGTACGATGAACCTGCGGAACCTCGGTTCGGGCCGCACCCTGATCCTGTTCGATGGCGTTCGTCTCGCCGACGACCCGCAAACCAACGGCGGTCCGGCGGTCACCTTCGACCCGAACGTCACCGGCGGCGGCGCTCAGAACGTCAACAACATCCCGATGGAAATTCTGTCGTCCGTCGAAGTGCTGAAAGACGGCGGTTCGGCGGCTTACGGCGCGGGCGCCGCGGGCGGCGCTGTCAACTTCGCGCCTCGCCGCGACCTGAACGGCTTCGAAGCCAGCGTCAACTACAAGTACATCCGCAGCACTGACGGCTACTACGACGCCAACATCCAATGGGGTAAGCGCAAGGGCCAGGACAACTTCCTGTTCAGCGCCTTCTATTCGCACCAGTCGCCTTTGGCGGCCGTTGACCGTTCCTTCATCACGCGCTCGTTCCTGTTCACCCAGACCAACGCCGGCTGGGGCACCTGGGACTACAACCTGGCGGCCTTTTCGTTCGGCGGCCCGGCTGTCAACACGGCGACCGCGCAATATGGCCGGTCTGATCCGCTGCTGCTGAACAACACCGGCGTCGCCAACGCCACGAACGGCACGCCGACGACGGCGCTGAACGCCAACGTCCTGAACACGACTGGTTCGGGCTTCACCCTTCCGACCCAGGGCAACACCGGCGCCGGCATTCTGCGCGACGACGGCTGTATCGCCGAAGGCGGCACCCGGAACTGGTCGGCGACCTCGGCCAGCAACCCGCTTCTCGCCAACCCGGTTTGCGGTTTCGCCCGCTATCTGGAAGGCAACATCGAAGAAGCCACCAGCACCTATCGCCTGGGGGAAGACTCGACCGTCAACATGACGGACAACCTGCGCTGGCACACCTCCACGATCTTCGTGAAGGGCCAGACGACGGTTGTCGGCGCCCAGTTACAGGAAGCCAACGCTTGCGATCCGTGGCCTGAAATCGCCCCCAGCTTCACGACGTCGACCAGCACGACGCCCAGCCGCGCCTGTACCTCTCCGGGCATCAACTCGATAGCCGCCGCCTCATCCGCGACGACGCCGTCCACCACCTCGGGTCCGACCGTTCCCGGTTACAACCCGGCGGTTCGCGACTATCTGATGCGATATTACGCCAACGCCATCGGCTCCAGCACCAATGGCCAGCGCGTTTTCTCCGACTCGGCGATCAACTCGATCACGGGCTGTTCGGACGCCACGGCGAACACCTTCAACTGCACCAACGTGTCTGACACCGGCGTTGTGGTCGGCCGTTCCTACACCCTCGGCAACGGCACGATCGTCGGCGGCATCTTCACGCCGGGCAGCACCAGCCTCGTCGTGACGGCGGGCACTACCAGCGCGATCGCCGCTGGTCCGACCCTCGGTCAGGGCTATGTGCCGACCAGCCGCGCCTATACGGTCAGCGTCAACACCAGCACGACCACGACGCCGGCCTTCACCACCGCCTTCCTGACCGGCACGGGCAACCCCTCACAATATGGCCGGGTTGACCTGGTGGGTTCGGCCTATGGCCCGTTCGTCACCATGTACAATACCGCTTTCAAGGGCGGTAAGGAGTTCTTCAATTCGCAGAACGTGTCCTTCAACACCACGCAGGACATCAAGGGCGACCTGGGCGAACACTTCGGCAATGCGCTCGATTTCACCGCCAAGGCAAACTACGCGCGGAACATGAACCGCACGGAAGGCGCCCAGATGATGGCGGACCGCTTCCAGCGCGCTCTTGACGGCTTCGGCACCGACCTGAACAACCTCGGCCCTGACCACCTGGGCTGTACGGTCGCTGAAACCTCCGGCACCCGCTACCTGCAAACGGCTCCGGGCGTTCTGACCGCGGTCACGGGCGTTCCCTATACTGTGGGCGCCGGCGGCGGCGCCGACTACGATACGACGTCACCGGGCTTCCAGCGCGCCGCTCTCGGCTTCAATCCGGGCGCTTCGGCGGGCAACGGCTGCTTCTTCTTCAACCCGTTCGACAGCGCCATCAAGGTTAGCCGTCTGACTCACATGTCGGTTACGGCCACCAACACCGACGTCGGCTTCGTGGGCGCTACGACCCCGTCGGCGGCGGGCAACTCGTACGGCACCAGCACGGCGGTCGGCATCACCGGCGACTATCAGGGTTACGCCCCGGGCTTTGGCCTTGAAAACTCGCCAGGCCTGCTCAAGTGGATGTTCCAGCAACGGGAAGTTCGGACCTATTCCGACCAGATTCTGCTTCAAGGCATCCTGAACGGCGAAGTCTCCAAGTTCCAGCTGCCGGGCGGCTCGATCGACTGGGTTCTGGGTACGCAATATCGTCTCACCAACCGGGACGCTTTCTCGAACGATATCGGCAACGCCGAAATCAACCCCTGCCCGTTCCTGCGCCGCGCCACCAGCACCTATACGGCGCTGGACAACAACGTGAACGCGACCAGCACCTGCTCCGGCACCAATGGCCTGTTCGCGACGGCCAACGGCACTTCGCTGACCACCGGCTTCAACGCGCAGCCCATCGGCATCGGCTTCCAGGACAGCGTCAACCACTCGATCTTCCTGGAACTGCAGCTGCCGCTGCTGAAGAACTTCAACCTGCACACCATCGCCCGCTACGAAGAGTACAAGGATCCCAACGCCCCCTACTTCAAGGGCGATGGCATCTACTCGGCGGACTTCAAGTGGCAGGCTTTCGAAACCCTGGCCTTCACGGGTAACATCGGGCAGACCTTCCAGGCGCCGGTCATCCAGACGGCGGGCTTCTCGACGACCTTCGTCAAGAACCTGTCTTCAACGGCGGCGTACTACACGAACTCGACAGCGGCTGACGTCAACATCAACAGCCAGTCGACCATCTTCGTGAATACGGCGCTTGGCCCCGAGCACGGCCTGGATTACGGGTTCGGCGCGATCTTCCAGACCCGCGACAGGGCTACTCAGCTCCGCGTACAGTACTTCAGCGACAATGTCGGCGGCTCTCCGTTCTCCGGCGTTACGGGCTCCACCATCGCCCGGGCTCTTACCGGCAACAAGATCCGTAACTCCACTGTGGATTTGACGGCGGTCGTTGACTGTAACAACCCGTCCCTGGCGCCGTTCTTTGCGCAAAACGCGGCGAACGGCCTCTTCGGCGGACAAGCCTTCGTGCAGTTCACCGACGGCAACAACGTCTACACCTGCGGCTCCAACGCCACCATCAACGGTCCGACCATCACCACCTTCACGGTTGGCGGTGTCGACCTGAACAACAACGGTACGGTCAACGGCCCGACGGACGGCAGCGACCTGGGTCTGTTGATCAATACGCCCAACCAGATCAACTCCGGTCTGCTGGTGCGCTCGGGTGTCGAAATCGGTCTTAACCACCGCGTTCGCCCGATGATCTACGGCGGCATCCTGACGCTGAACGCCGACTTGACCTGGAACCTGCGCAGCAACTCGACGGACATCTACGCCTACGGCATCTTCATCGCCGCCGGCACGGATAACATCGGAACGCTGAACGCCGGCTTCTCGGACAACGCCGACGTCTGGCGCGGCAGCATTGGCTTCAACTACAGCCACGGCAAACATAACCTGCGTATGTCGATGCGCTGGAGCGGCCCGATTGCTGAAAACAGCGGCCTGGGTCTCGCCGACGCCGGCGTGCCGAGCTCTTTGACGAACAATATCAACCCGGCCCTGACGTCAAAGTGCGACGCCGCGGCCAGCGGTCTTGGTATCCCGTTCGTTCCGCAACCGCACAGCAACGCCCAGATCGCTGGTCTGGTCGGAGACATCCTGGTCGGCGAGCAGAACTCGGACTTCAACTGCAACCTCAGCGATCTGAGGGGCTACAAGGTCCATGGCCAAGTCGACGTGACGGCGACCTATCAGGTTCAGCTGCCCGCGGACACGACCATGACCGTGACGGTCGACAACCTGCTCGACGCGGCGCCGTCCTATCAGCGCTACGTCGACAACTACAACCTGTTCAACACGCTTTCGGCCGAAGGCCGGACGATCAAGGTTGGCCTGCAAAAGAAGTTCTAAAAACGCAGGACTTGACGATAGATTTGGGGGCGGCTTCGGCCGCCCCTTTTTCTATGTCCCAATGAAAGGCTTGAGATCATGACTGCCGCCGCCACCCGGCTGGGCCTGGATACAACGCGCCTGGCCGCCATTCCCGCCTTCATTCAGGATCGATATCTTGCGACGGGCTGTTACGCTGGCGCCCAGATCAGCATCCTGCGGCGCGGCGAGCTGGTGCTTCAGTCCACCCAGGGCCTGGCCGATCGTGAACGGGCAACGCCTCTGGGTGAAGATGCGATCTTCCGCATCTATTCCATGACCAAGCCGATCACGGCTATCGCCTTTATGATGCTGGTCGAGGAAGGCAAGGTTGCCCTGGACGACCCGGTCCATCGGTTTATCCCATCCTGGCGGGGACTGACGGTCTATGAAAGCGGCGAGGCAGGCGCCTTCGTAACGTCCGCTACGGACAAGCCGATGCGCATGGTCGACCTGTTGCGTCACACCAGCGGCCTGACCTACCACTTGCATGGCAACACGGGCGTCGCCGGCGCCTATCTTGAGCAAAAACTCGGCTTCGCCCACGGCGGCCCTGACATGGAAGGGTTCATCGAGGCTCTGGCCAAGCTGCCCCTGATCGCCTCGCCCGAGGCGGTGTGGAACTACTCCGTCTCCACTGACGTTCTCGGCTATCTAATTGAAAAAATTTCGGGAATGCCGTTCGAAGTGTTTTTGAAGACTCGAATTTTTGATCCCCTCGGCATGGTCGACACGGCGTTTTACGTGGCTCCTGAGAAGGCGCATCGCTTCACCGCCTGCTACACGCTCAGCCCGGAAGGCCAGACCGTCCTCATCGATGACCCAACCACCAGTCCCTTTCTAAAGCCTCCCCATTTTGCGTCCGGCGGCGGGGGTCTGACCTCGACCAGCGCCGACTATCTGCAGTTCGTGCGTATGCTGCTCGGCCGCGGAACCTTGAACGGCAAACGTCTGATCGGGCCCAAGACGCTGGACCTGATGACCGTCAACCACATCCCCGGCGGCCGGGACCTGACCCAGGCCTCGGTCTCCCTGTTCAGCGAAGCGATCTATGAGGGCGTGGGCTTTGGTCTGGGGTTCGCAGTGACCTTCGATGCGCCAAAGACCCTGATCCCGGGCACCAGCGGCGACTTCTTCTGGGGCGGTTGGGCCTCGACGTTCTTTTTCGTGGACCCGATAGAGGACCTGGCCGTAGTTTTCATGACCCAGCTTGGCCCTTCCAATTCCTATCCCAACCGCCGCCAGATCAGGACGATGGTCTATTCGGCGCTGACGGAAACGGCCTAACCTGGCGAGGTCTGTCGGCGCGGCGCGCGCCCACTAAACACGAAGGTCACAAAGCAAAAGACACGAAGGGCACGAAGAACTTTGTGTCCTTCGTGAACCCTTCGCGCCGTTTGTGTTTCAGCCTTGCCAGCGGCTCTGCGCCGCCGAAAGTCATTGATCAGGTTTAGTAAATCTCAAACAGTCCTGCGCCGCCGTTGAATTCGCGGAGGCGAATTCAACCCATGTTGAGTGATGGGCGGCGCGGGCGGTCTGTTCTCAATAGATTTCGAACAGTCCTGCGCCGCCGTTGAATTCGCGGAGGCGAATTCAACCCATGTTTAGTGATGGGCGGCGCGGGCGGTCTGTTCTCAATAGATTTCGAACAGTCCTGCGCCGCCCATGCCGCCGCCGATGCACATGGTGACGACGCCGTACTTGGCGCCGCGGCGCTTGCCTTCGTGCAGGACGTGGCCGGTCATCCGCGCGCCCGACATGCCATAGGGGTGGCCAATGGAGATCGCACCACCCGAAACGTTCAGCTTTTCATTCGGGATACCGAGCTTGTCGCGGCAGTACAGGACCTGCGAAGCAAAGGCCTCGTTCAGTTCCCATATGTCGATGTCATCGATCTTCAGGCCATTGCGTTCCAAAAGCTTCGGCACTGCGAACACCGGGCCGATGCCCATTTCTTCCGCGCCGCAGCCGGCCACGGCCATGCCGCGATAGGCGCCCAGCGGTTGCAGGCCCAGACGCGAGGCTTCCTTGGCTTCCATCAGCACCAGAGCCGCCGCGCCATCCGACAGCTGCGAGGCGTTGCCGGCGGTGATGAACTTGCCTTCCTGGATGCGCTGACCGCCCTTGAACACCGGTTGCAGCTTTTGCAGATCGGCCAGGGTGGTCTGCGGGCGATTGCCTTCGTCCATCGAGATGGTGATTTCCTTTTCCGAGAACTCGCCGGTCTCCTTGTTCTGCACCATCATCACCGTGGTCATCGGCGCGATTTCCGCATTCAGCCGGCCGGCGGATTGGGCCTCGGCGGTGCGCTGCTGGGATTGCAAGGCGTATTCGTCCTGGGCTTCGCGGCTTACGCCATAACGCTCGGCGACGATTTCGGCCGTCTCCAGCATGGTCATATAGAGTTCCGGCATATGCTCCTTCAGCCACGGATCGCCGACACGAAAGCGGTTGATCTTTTCGTTCTGCACCAGGCTGATGGACTCGATGCCGGCGCCAATCGCGCAAGGGGCGCCGTCATTGATGATGTACTTGGCCGAGGTGGCGATCGCCATCAGGCCCGATGAGCACTGGCGGTCGATGGTCTGGCCAGACACCGTGATCGGCAGGCCGGCGCGCATGGCCGACTGGCGAGCGATGTTGTTGCCGGTCGTGCCCTGCTGCAGGGCGCAACCCATGGACACATCGTCGATGAAGGCCGGGTCGACGCCCGCCCGCTTGACTGCCTCGGCGATGGCGTGGCCGCCCAGGGTGGCGCCGTCAGTGTTGTTGAAGGCGCCGCGATAGGCCTTGCCAATCGGGGTGCGGGCTGTGGAAACGATGACTGCTTCGCGCATGATGTTCCTTTGGATCCTGAAGAGTGCGCCCGAAGGCGCGTCTGGGTATTGAATAGGGTGATGAACTAGAGATCGGCGAAGGTCTTGCCTTCCTTGGCCAGCTTTTCAAGCAGGGCCGAAGGCTTGAAGTCGTCGCCCTGTTTGGCCTGGAATTCCTTCATCTTGGCCAGAACCTTATCCAGCCCCACCAGATTGGCGTAGAACATCGGACCGCCGCGATAGGCCGGCCAGCCGTAGCCGTTCAGCCAGACGATATCGATGTCCGAGGCCCGGATGGCCTTTCCTTCCTCGAGAATCTTCGCGCCCTCATTGATCATGGGATAGATCGTCCGCTCGAAAATTTCCTCCTCGGAAATGACGCGCGGCGTGATGCCTTTCTTTTCCCTCAGCTTTTTGATGATTTCCTCGGTGACGGGCGAGGGCGAGGCGTTGCGATTTTCGTCATAGTCGTAATAGCCCGCGCCGGTCTTCTGGCCGCGACGCCCGGCTTCGCACAGGCATTCGCGGATGGTCGACGAGGTGCTGGTCTCGGCCTTCCAGCCGATATCGAGCCCAGCCAGATCGCCCATGGCGAACGGGCCCATCGGCAGGCCGAAATCGTAGAGGACCTTGTCCACCTGCCAGGGCATCGCGCCCTCATCGACCAGCTTGTTGGCCTCGCGGGTGCGCTGGAACAGCATGCGGTTGCCGACAAAGCCGTGGCAGACGCCCACCAGCACGCCGACCTTGCCGATCTTTTTCGCCAGCTGCATCGCCGTGGCGATGACATCCTTCTGGGTCTTGGCGCCGCGCACAACCTCCAGCAGACGCATGACATTGGCCGGCGAGAAGAAGTGCAGGCCGATGAAGTCTTCCGGCCGGCTGGTCATGGCCGCCATTTCGTCGATGTTCAGGTAGCTGGTGTTGGACGCCAGGATCGCGCCCTTCTTGACGATCTTGTCCAGCTTGCCGAACAGCTCCTTCTTGATGTCCATCAGTTCGAACACCGCCTCGATCACCAGGTCGCAGTCGGCCAGGTCGTTCAGATCGAGCGAAGGCGTCAGCAGGCCCATGCGCTCTTCGACCTGCTCCATGGTCAGGCGGCCGCGCTTGGCGGTGTTTTCATAGTTCTTGCGGATGACGCCCACGCCGCGATCCAGGGCTTCCTTCTGGACTTCAACGATCGTCACCGGGATGCCGGCGTTGAGGAAGTTCATCGAAATGCCGCCGCCCATGGTGCCGGCGCCGATCATGCCGACCTTCTTGATGGGGCGGACGGGGGTGTCGGCCGGAACATCGGGGATCTTGGCCGCTTCGCGCTCGGCGAAGAACACATAACGCAGGGCCCTGGACTGATCGCCGGTGACCAGTTCGTTGAAAAGGTCGCGCTCGCGTTTCATGCCCTCATCGAAGGGCAGTTCGGTCGCCGCCTGCACCGCCTTAGCGCAGTTCACCGGCGCCATCCGGTTGCGGAAGGCCTTGGCGCTTGCCTTCATGAACGCGGCGAACACTTCGGGGGCCGGCGAAATCGGCAGGTCGCGCACCTTCTTCAGCGGACGGCCTTCGGCGACGATTTTGCGGGCAAAGGCGATGGCGGTCTCGCGCAGCTTGCCTTCCTCGGCCAGCTCGTCCACGAGGCCCACTTTGTTGGCCTCCACAGCCCCGATCGGATCGCCGCCCGTGATCATCTCCAGCGCCTTTTCGACGCCGACAATGCGCGGTAGGCGCTGGGTGCCGCCGGCGCCCGGCAAAAGCCCGATCTTCACTTCCGGCAGGCCGACCTTGGCTGAGGGAACCGCGACGCGGTAATGGCAGACCAGAGCCGTTTCCAGCCCGCCGCCCAGAGCGGTGCCATGGATGGCCGCGACCACCGGCTTGGTGGCGCTTTCAATGCCGGCGAACACCTCGGCCAGCGAGGCGCCGCGGGGCGGCTTGCCGAACTCGGAGATGTCGGCGCCGGCGATAAAGGTGCGCCCGTCGCAGATCAGCACGATCGCCTTTGCGGAGGCGTCGGCGATCGCGGTCTTGAAGGCGCCGGCCAGACCGTCGCGGACATTGGCGCTCAGGGCGTTCACCGGCGGCGAGTTGACGGTGATGACGGCGATGTCGCCTTCATTCGAAAGATCGACGACGTCATTGACTGCGGTCATGGTTTCCCCAAAACGTTTGTTTGAATTTGCCGGTTTTAAGGACACGAAATCCCCGCAAAGTCCAGCCTGACGTTGCGGCGCCTCACGGCAATGGGACCTATTTGTAGCGCAGTTTCAAGGCCAGGATGGTCGCCGCCATGGCCAGCATGACGATGTTCGCCCCCGCCAGCGGCCAGTTGCCCTGCGCCAGGCCGTAGCAAACCCAAAGCGCGAAACCGGCCGTGGTCACCGCATACATCTTCAGCGAGATGGCGTGGGTCTCACGCTCGCGCAGGATCTTGGCGATCTGAGGCGCAAAGCCGGCGATCCCGCAAAGCCCGGCGGCGATGCCGATGAGGTCGATGAGAACCATAAGCCGCAAACGCGGGGACCTAGCCGAGGTTCAAATTGGGTCAGACCTCAGAGGCGGTAATTCGGCAAGAGAAATAGGAACACGAAGGTCACGAAGGGGAGACACGAAGATCACAAAGTTCCTGGTCATCGCAAAAAGCGGAGCACATTGGAACGTTTTGCGGCGGCTACGCCGGGATCACATTTGACAAAGGTTGGCGCTGAGGCCGGAACGAGTGACCGTCCCCTTCGTGATCTTCGTGTCTTCCCTTCGTGACCTTTGTGTTTCTATTTCCTCTTTCTTTCTCGCTCCCAAGCCCAAATGGCGACGCCTTGAGCGCATCGCCAAATCGGCCCAAAAGCTTGGGCCATGACGCCCAGCGCGCTCGCCGCCATATTCGATGCGCTTCCTGACCCGGCCCTGGTCGTGCGCGCCGACGCCTATTCTCCGGCCCGGCGCGTGGTGATGGCCAATACGGCGGCCCGCGAGATGTTCCGCATTTTCGAGGCCCAGCCGATGATCGCCTCGGTGGTCCGCCGCCCGGACCTGCTGGATCTGGTCGAGGCCGCGCTCACCGCCAGCGCCGCTGGCGAAGTCGAGTGGGAAACGTCCGATGCGGCCCAGGACCGGCGCCTGCGCGCCCTCGTCCGGCCCCTGCCGCCGCAGGACGATGACAACTCGCGTCTGGCACTTGTCATCGTGCGAGACGAAACGGACGCGCGCCGTAACGAGCGCATGCGCGCCGACTTTCTCGCCAACGCCAGTCACGAACTGAAAACCCCGCTGGCCTCGCTGGCCGGCTTCATCGAAACGCTCCGCGGCCACGCCAAGGACGACAAGGCTGCACGCGAAAAGTTCCTCGGCATCATGGCGGTCCAGGTCGAACGCATGATCCGCCTGGTCGGCGATCTGATGAGCCTGTCGCGCATCGAGCTCAACGAACATATTCCCCCGACGGGTCAGGTAGACCTGAGCGCCAATATCCGTGACGTCGCTGACGCTCTGGCTCCCATCGCGGCGGCGGCCCAGGTGGTCATCGAGGCCGACGGCGAAAAGCGCGCCAGTTTCACGGGCGATCCGATGCAAATTCTTCAGGTGCTGCAGAACCTGATCGAGAACGCGGTCAAACACTCTCCGCCAGGCGGCCGCGTCCGCGTCGAGGTGGCCAACGGACAGACCCAGGCCCAGCTCGTCAGCCCCCACGATCCGGCCTCGGCCTTCCGGTCGCTGGTGCTCCCTGATGGAGGAGCCGGGTCCGGTCTTCGCTATCAGGCGGTGCGCATCGTCAACGAGGGTCCGGGAATTCCCCGCGAATACCTGCCGCGCCTGACCGAACGCTTCTATCGCGCCCCTGGCCAGAAGAGCGGGGACACTACCGGCACCGGCCTGGGCCTGGCCATCGTCAAACACATCATCAACCGCCACCACGGCGGCCTCTTCGTCGAAAGCGCCGAAGGCCACGGGGCGGCGTTCACGGCCTATTTTCCGGAGTAATCTTCCCGCCTTCACGCGCGCGCTTGTCGCGACGGCGGTGGGCCGGTCCCTTCTCTGTTCGTATATTTCGTGTGTTTCGTGGTTCATCTTTCTTGCGATCCCACAGCCTCCACCGTCCACTCCGGGCAAAGTGCATTTTGCGTCGCGCTATCGCTTCGCTACTTGAGCGCGGGTGTCATAAAACTGTAATGGACCCGTCACATAGGGGTTGCTTCTGCGGGTCAAGCACACGCCTATGGTAGGCCTCGGTCCGCGAGCGAGACGATGAATATGACCCCAAGTCACGTCACCCTGTCTCATGCGGACGCGATGCCGGACTCGGCGCCCGTCAAGGTCAAGGCCGATGGGGTCAAGGTCTTCTACGGCGAAAAGCAGGCCCTGTTCGACGTATCCCTCAACATGCTTGACCGGGCGGTGACCGCCCTGATCGGCCCGTCGGGCTGCGGCAAGTCCACCTTCCTGCGCTGCATAAACCGCATGAACGACACCATCGTCGGCGCCCGGGTCGAAGGTCTGATCGAAATCGACGGCCAGGACGTCAATG
>CAZJBC010000057.1:4187-12086 GCA_964543805.1 uncultured Brevundimonas sp. | reverse complement strand
GAGACTTCAATAGTGCAGAATTTTGAAAGGATGACACCATGAGCACCAACAGGATTGAGGGCGCCGCCAAGAAGGCCGCCGGGACCATCAAGGAAGTCGCCGGCAAGGTCACGGGCAACGACGAAATGCGCGTTAAGGGCGCGGTCGAGAAGGCCGTCGGAACGGTGCAGAACACCGTCGGCAAGGTTCAGGACGAACTCGGCGACGCGCTGAAGCGTTAGGCTGGGGCGAGCCCGGCCGGGCGCCGGGTGATTGTTCGCCCGCTATCATCAAGTTCGTGCGGTTTGCCGCATGACTGCACGAAGGAGAATGAAATGCAGGCCATCAAGATTGCGGCCCTCGCACTCATCGTCGGCGGTGTGCTGGCGCTTGCCTACGGCGGCTTTACCTACACGCGCACGACGCATGAGGCCAAGCTTGGGCCGATTGAGCTAACCGTGAAGGATAAGCGAACGGTCAACATCCCCCTTTGGGCCGGTGTTGCAGCGGTCGTTGGCGGCGCCGGGCTCTTGCTTGTCGGATCGAGAAAGGCCTAGGCGCTCCAGGGCGTCGCTCAGTTGAAATGGCGAAACCACCCAAGAAATCGTCGACGCAAAAGTCTGCCGAGGCCGACGTCGATGCCTTCCGCAAGCGCCTTGGCCCGTTCGTCACGGCCGCCGAAACGACGCGAATGGCCATGGTGTTCACCGATGCAAAGGCGCCCGGCGATCCGATCACCTTTGCCAATGACAGCTTCCTGGCTCTAACCGGCTATGACCGGGCCGAGGTTCTCGGGAAGAGTTTCAACTTTCTGATGAAGCACGTCGCCGGGCCCAAGGCCCTGGCCAAGATCGAAGCAGAGCTGGAGGGCGGCCGGGAAAGTGTGTCCGAAGAACATTGCCGTCGTAAGGATGGCGCCGAATTCTGGGCCGCGACTTTCATCAGTCCGGTTCGAGACGAGACCGGCGATATCGTGCAGCATTTCGGCTCTTTCGTTGACCTTACCCGGCACATGCAGGAGCAGACCCACAGCAAGATGCTGATCGACGAGTTGAACCACCGGGTGAAGAATACCCTATCCACGGTGCAGTCGATTGTCTGGCAGGCTCTGCGGGCGACCCCGGATCAGGAAGACATCCGGACAAGGATCGAATCGCGCCTTCATGCCCTTTCGCGTTCACACGATCTTCTGACGCGTGAAAACTGGAAGGGCGCAGGGCTCTTCGACCTGATTACAGTGGCGCTCGAGCCTTTCGGGGTTACCGGCGAGAGCGCCAAGCGCGTGGTAATCGAAGGGCAGAACATCCGTGTTCCACCCAACGCCGCCCTGGCGTTGGGCATTGCCTTTCACGAACTGGCGACCAACGCAGCGAAATATGGATCGCTTTCGAACAAGGCGGGGTCTGTCCGGATAACCTGGAAGATTGAGCCCAAGCCGCAGGGCGACCGGCTGATCCTGGAATGGCGGGAGAAGAACGGGCCACGGGTCGTGGCTTCATCGCACAAGGGTTTTGGCTCGCGGGTGCTAGAACGCGGCCTGATGCATGAATTCGGCGGGGTCGCGCACCTGGACTACCCGGCCAGCGGCCTGGTTTTCAGCATGGACGTCCCTGCACCACGGAAGGCCGACAGTGAACCCAGCGAATAAAGTGCTTACCGGCCGCCGTATTCTCGTTGTCGAAGACGAGATGCTGAACCTGATGATGATCGAAGGCATGCTGGAGGACCTTGGGTGCAAGTCGGTGACCGCCGCCGCCACAGTCGAGGCCGCTGTCGCGCTTATCGGCTCACAATCTTTCGACGCGGCCGTGCTGGACGTGAACCTAAATCGAATCCACAGTTACCCCGTGGCCGACGCCCTCATCGCCAGGGGCACCCCCTTCCTATTCTCGACCGGCTACGGCGAGCACGGGATTGACGAGGGCTATCGCGACCGGCCGGTTCTCACCAAGCCGATCCAGTTCGAGAAACTGGTCGAAATCGTAAAGCGCCTTCTACCCGGGTGAAGATGTCCGGTCGGGCGAGGCCACTGCTTCGCCCAAATTGCGGGTCACAGTCCGCCTACGCCCTGCGGGCTACGCCGCAACAGCCTCAGCGCGGTGGGAGGGATTGGCTTGCCGAGCCGAAGCGCAACGCGCGAAGGCTGGTAGGCCGGGAGGAAGCCCTACTTTCCAAATAGATCAACGGGTTAGCCAGTCAAACCGGCACTTACCCAATCTTTGAATTCATTACAGAATTTTCGATAGTGTCAAACTAGCTTCGGGGCAACTGGTTGCAAAACGCCTCTCGGTCATTCGGGTACCGGCGACAAGTTGGCGATAGACTGACAGCACCGCCATGAGTGCTCAAGTCGCCTCCTGAATGGAACTTGCGCCGGTTCGCTAGGCGTAGCGCGCTTCAACGGGTGCAACCAGATGTTCGGAAGCGGAGTGATCGCCTCACGACAAAAGGTTCGGAGGAAATCTGGATCGTGCGCTATGGATTCGGTATGAGCGCCTCGAAGGTCCTGCAACTACGGAAGTTTTTAGCTCAACTGGGTCCGGGACTTGTAACAGGGGCGGCAGACGACGACCCCAGCGGCATCGGCACTCACAGCCAGGTCGGCGCGCAGTTCGGATACGGTCTCGCCTGGACCTTTGTTTTCAGCTTTCCGTTGCTGTTTGTCATCCAGGAAGTAGCGGCTCAAATCGGTTGCGTCACCGGTAGCGGAATCGCTCGGAACCTCCGCCGCCACTACCCGCGTCCCCTGCTTTGGGGCGTGGTGCTGCTCCTACTGGTCGCCAACATCGTCAATCTGGGCGCCGACCTCAGCGCGATGGGCGCCGCGCTGGCTTTGCTCACGCACGGGAACGGCGCTCTCTACACGCTGCTGTTCGGCGTGGCTTGCGTCGTGATCGAGGTCGCCCTGAACTATGCGCGCTATGCCGCCGTGCTCAAGTGGTCCACCCTGTCTCTGTTCAGCTACGTCGCCGTGGTTGCCGTCGCCGGGGTGCCGTGGGGCCGGGCTCTGACAGCGCTGGTCGTGCCCGAAATCCAATGGAACGCGGCCTACGCTACGGCTATGGTGGCGATACTCGGCACCACGATCAGCCCCTATCTGTTCTTCTGGCAGGCCGGGCAGGAGATCGAGGAGAAGCACCGACACCACGCCAAGCCCCTGTGCATCACCCCGCGCGAGGCCGGGCCGGAACTGAGGCGCATCCGCTTGGACACCCTCGTGGGAATGGGGCTCAGCACCATCGTTTCGCTGGCCATCGTTTTCGCCACGGCCGCCACGCTGAACGCTCACGGGATCACCGACATCGCCACCTCATCCCAGGCGGCTGAGGCCCTTAGGCCCATTGCGGGGCCATTCGCGTTCGCGCTTTTCGCGGTGGGGATTATCGGCACGGGCCTTCTTGCCGTGCCCGTGCTGGCCGGGTCGGCGGCCTATGCCGTCACTGAGATGGTCGGCGTGGCCGGCAGCCTGGACGCCAAGCCCATGCGCGCGCGGCTGTTCTACGCGACGATCGCGGTTACTACCTTGCTTGGCGCGTGTCTGAATTACGTCGGCATAGATCCGGCGCGGGCGCTGTTCTGGTCGGCCGTTGTAAATGGCGTGCTGGCTGCGCCACTCATGGCGGTAATGATGCTAATTGTGGGCAACCCGCGCGCCATGGGCCGGCTCAAATTGTCGAGACGAGCAACAGTCGCTGGCTGGACGGCTACGGCCGTCATGGCCGCAGCCACTGCGATCTTCTTCATTACCGCTCTCTAGGCCGCCGCTCTCGCGCTTGTGCTGGATCAATGCGCCCTCAAGGGTGGTCGTTTCATTTTTCCAATGCACGTGGGGTCTGAGCTTATGAATAGTCGTTTTGGAAAGAAGGGTAATAGATGCCTGGCCCGGTAAAGCTGGCGGTATGCCGGTCAGTTACGACCGTGGGCGTTCTTGGGTTCGTGGGCCTTTTGATTTCCAGCCACTTCGTCCGTACGGGTGCCTCAACTTTTCAGGTTCTGGCGATTGTCTGGTTCCTTGCCTTCGGGATTGTCCGGTGCGCTATTGAATGAAGGTACTATCGGCGCTTTTTCCGCGTCAAAGTCCTTTCGGCGCAACCAGCTATCAGAGACTGGCGGCCGGCAAGCGAACGCGGAGAGAGATCAGGAGTCAGGTGCACTGTGCCCTAGCCAACGCAACCAAGGCCTGAGACGTTCCCAGAGCTGGTTCGGATACTTTTCCGCTTTATCGAGACTGCCGCATTGTCATGGCCGAGTTCGGCCGATGAGATATCGCGAAGCATTTCATAGCGGTTTTACAAATATCTTATTGTTTTTATAGAACAATAAAGACGTGGTAGGCCGGGAGGGAATCGAACCCTCGACCATTCGATTAAAAGTCGAATGCTCTACCGCTGAGCTACCGGCCCCTTCGCAAGGCGGCGGACCATAGTCGGGGGTCGCCCGCTTCACAAGTCAGCGCTGGCGCGTTTTTCGAGCCAGGGCTAGTCTTTGCCCATGCGCACCCACATCCCCCTGACGATGATCGTTCTCCTCTCGCTGACCACCGGCTGCGCCGATGTCAGCAATCCCCGCGTCGCCGGCCAGAAAGGCAACTTCGAGAGCGCGGCGGCCACGCCGCTGTACGATATCAATGTGCTGAAGACGAAGATCCCGGTCGTTTTGCTGGAAGCGCGCGACCGGCCCTATCAGTTGCCGACCCCGATCACCTGCACCGAGATCGCCAATCTGATCGCGCCGCTGGATGAGGCGCTGGGGCCGGACCTGGATCTGCCGCCCAATCACGACAATCCCGGCCTGCTGGCGCGCGGCGGCGGCCTGGCGCAGGGGGCGCTGGAAAACGCGGCCGGGGGACTGATCCCACTACGCAGCTGGGTGCGGATGCTGTCGGGCGCCGAACGCTACGATCAGCTGGTCAAGGAGGCGATCGTCGCCGGCGGGGTACGGCGCGGATTCCTCAAGGGTCTGGGCCAGGCGGGCCGCTGTCGCTCGCCCGCCTCGCCGGCCGCGCCGGCTCTGGCCGGCGAGATCGTCAACCCGATAGAGCCGACGCGGCGGGCGCCTCAGTACCCGATCAAATAGTGCTGTCGGCGTCTGGCTGCAGACTGGCGTGAAAGGCCTTGCGGTAGGCGTCCAGGCGTCCCTCGGCGATTGCGGCCCTCAGCTCCGCCATCAAGGTCTGGAAGAAGGCCAGGTTGTGCCAGGACAACAATATCTGGGACAGCACTTCTTCTGCTTTTACAAGATGATGCAGATATGCCTTCGAGTAGTCTCGGGACGCCGGACAGGGGACTGTCGGGTCAAGCGGCGCATCATCCTCCGCAAAACGGGCGTTCTTGAGATTGACGGGCCCGGTGCGGGTCCAGGCCTGGCCGTGACGGCCCGAACGGGTGGGCAGAACGCAGTCGAACATGTCGACGCCGCGCCAGACCGCCTCGACGATGTCGACGGGTTTGCCGACGCCCATCAGATAGCGCGGGCGATCATGGGGCAGCATGGCGGGAGTGTAATCGAGCACCTCACACATGGCCTCGATCCCCTCGCCCACCGCCAGGCCGCCGATGGCGTAGCCGTCGAAGCCGGTCTCGATCAGCCGGTCGGCCGACTCGCGGCGCAGGGCCTGAAAGGTCGAGCCCTGCTGGATGCCGAACAGAACCTGGGCTTCGCGGGCTCCAAACGCGACTTTGCTGCGCTGGCCCCAGCGGGCCGACAGCTGCATGGCTTGGCGCGCGCGGGGCTCTTCCGCCGGCCAGGAGACACACTCATCCAGCTGCATGGCGATGTCCGAGCCCAGCAGGTCGGCTTGAATTTCGATGGAGCGTTCGGGCGAGAGCACATGGCGCGAGCCATCGATGTGGCTCTGAAAGGTGACCGACTCCTCGGTGACCTTGGCGATCTTGGACAGGGACATGACCTGAAAGCCGCCGGAGTCGGTCAGGATAGGCTTGTCCCAGCGCATGAATTTGTGCAGGCCGCCCAACCTTGCCACCCGCTCGGCGCCGGGGCGCAGCATCAGATGATAGGTGTTGCCCAGGATGATGTCGGCGCCCGTATCCTTGACCTGGTCGACGGTCAGGGCCTTGACCGTGCCGGCGGTGCCGACGGACATGAAGGCGGGCGTGCGGATATCGCCTCTGGGGGTCTTCAGCACGCCGGTCCGCGCCGCGCCGTCGGTTGCGGCGATCAGAAAAGGAAAGGCGCTCATGGCGCGCGCCATAACAGGGCCGCGTCGCCATAGGAATAGAAGCGATAGCCGGCTTCGATGGCGTGGGCGTAGGCGCGCTTCATCACATCGGTCCCGGCCAGGGCGCAGACCAGCATGAACAGAGTCGAGCGCGGCAGGTGGAAATTGGTCACCAGCCCGTCGGCGGCGCGGAAGCGGTAGCCGGGGGTGATAAAGATGGCGGTCTCGCCGGCGAAGGGATGGACCAGGCCCGTCTCGTCCGTGGCGCTCTCCAGCAACCTTAGCGAGGTGGTGCCGACGCAGAGAATCCGCCCCCCGGCGGCGCGGGCGGCGTTGAGGGCGGCGGCCACGGCTGGGCTGACCTCGCCGTATTCGGCGTGCATGCGGTGGTCGGCGGTATCGTCGACCTTCATCGGCAGGAAGGTGCCGGCCCCGACATGCAAGGTGACATAGCAAAGGCTGGCGCCAGCGGCCTCGATGGCCGCCATCAGGCCGGGCGTAAAGTGCAGGCCGGCGGTGGGCGCGGCGACAGAGCCGTCCTCGCGGGCGTAGATGGTCTGGTAGTCGGCGCGGTCCTGGTCGTCCTCGGCGCGCTTGGCGGCTATATAGGGCGGCAGGGGCATGACGCCGATGTCAGCGATGGCGAGCATCAGGTCTGGATCAGCCAGATCGAAGGCCAGGGTCAGTTCGCCCCCCTCGCCCTTCGCCTCGATGGTGGCGTCCAGCATGCGGCCGGCGCAGGCGCGGTCGTGGGCGGCGCCAAAGCGGATACGGTCGCCGACCTTCAGACGTTTGCCGGGCCGCATGAAGGCCGTCCAGCGATGGGCGGACAGCTTGCGGTGCAGGGTGGCCTCCACACCGATGGTGCGCCCGTCGCGTTCTCGGGTTCCCGTAAGCCTGGCCGGGATGACCCGAGTGTCGTTGAACACCACGGCGTCGCCGGGTTTCAGGAAGGCCGGCAGGTCCAGCATCTGGCGGTCCTGCAGGGCCCCATCCGGACCGACCACCAGAAGGCGCGCGGCGTCGCGCGGCTCCGCGGGGCGCAGGGCGATGCGGTCTTCAGGCAGGTCGAAGTCAAATTCGCTCACGCGCATGGCGCCGAAGCGCCAGATCGCAGCCCATTCGTCAAGCGTGATGGACAGGGACCGCAGGACGGATGAAGGATTGGGTGGGGTCTACGGGAGCTGAATCGGGTGAAGTCTCGCCTTTCGATCATCGTCGCCGCGGTCGTGCTGTGCGCAGTTGTCGGCTGCAAGCGGCCTCCGACCGTGACGGGTGGTAGCAGTGTCCTCACGACGTTTGGGGAAACGCCGCCGGGCTTCCAGCACGATGCGACTTTCGATGCGGCGGGCTATTTCATGCCCTCGAGCCCCATTCAGATCGGCGCCTTCAAGCTCAACGCCATCGCCGTCGGCGCCGAAAGCGACTTTGCGCAGTGGGAAAAGGGCGAACGCGAAGGCCTGTTCGGCCCGATCCTGGTCAATTTCGACGATGTCACCAGCCCGACGGTCACCAACGAAATGGGGAGCGAGGGCCACGAAAAGACGTTGAAGCTGCTGCCGGCGAGTTATCGTCTCTATCCGGGCGAAGTTAGTTTCACCGCCAGCGACCCGGCGCTGGGCGAAGTGAAGTTTTCAGGCGCCTTTGACCAAGCGGCTTTGGCCGATGCCCGCAAAGCCCAGACCAGCGGCAAGACCGCCGTCCTGCACGGCGACCTGCAGATCGGCAACAAGGTGTTTACC
>CAZJBC010000057.1:0-4177 GCA_964543805.1 uncultured Brevundimonas sp. | reverse complement strand
TTCGCGGGCGACTGAGCGGCCATTACGCGCTCAGGCGTCGGCGGCGATTTTCGCGGATTTGATCTTGCCCGGATTGCGCGGCGGCTCGCCCTTGGGCAGGGCGTCGACGGCCTCCATGCCGTCGCTGACCACGCCCCAGACGGTGTACTGGTTGTCGAGGAAGGTCGCGTCATCCAGGCAGATGAAGAACTGGCAGTTGGCGGTGTCGGGCATGTTGGTGCGGGCCATGGAGCAGACGCCGCGCACGTGGGGCTCGGCGTTGAATTCCGCCTTCAGGTTCGGCTTTTTCGAGCCGCCGCGGCCCGTGCCGGTCGGATCGCCGCCCTGGGCCATGAAGCCCGGGATCACGCGGTGAAAGGTGACGCCGTCATAAAATCCCTCACGGACCAGTTCCTTGATCCGCGCGACGTGGCCGGGGGCCAGGTCGGGGCGCAGGTCGATGGTGACGTCACCGCCGTCCAGGGACAGGATGAGGGTGTTTTCCGGATCGGCCATGGTCGTGCTCCTACAGGGATTTTGCCCGTAGCTATTGAACCACGGCGGGGATGTCGAGCTTGCAGATGTCGGCCTTGTCGCCCTGCGAGGCGCTCCAAGCCAGGGAGTAGGTGTAAAACTCCGTCGACCGGGTATCCATGACCTGGATCTTCGGCCGCTCGGCGGGTGGGATATCGGCCAGCATGCGGGCCTTGACGACGACATCCATCGGCTCGCTCGGCGGCTCGCCCACCTTGATGGTCCGCACCACGTCCAGGCCGGTCAGAACCCGGCCAAATGCGGTGTAGCCGCCATCGAGCGAGGGATAGTTCTGGCGCATCAGGAAGAACTGACTGTTGGCGCTGTTCGGCTCATTGCCGCGGGCCATGCCCAGGACGCCCGGGCAGAACATGCCGTGAGTCGACACCGCGCCGTCCGCGGTGATCGCCATCTGCGCGTCGGGCTGACTCATCACCGGCACGCTGCCGACGAAACCGGTGAAGCCGATCTTGGTGGGGAGCGGTGAAAACGGCATGCCCATCCGGCGCCGGATGGAGAATTCGCCGTGCAGGTCGGGCAAAGCCGATCCGCCTTCGCCATCGTTGTCCGGATCGCCGGTCTGGGCCATGAAATCGTCGATGACGCGGAAGAACTTGCGGTTGTCGTAAAAGCCGGCCCGCGTCAGCACCCTGATGCGTTCGACCGTGGCCGGCGCGAGCACCGGATCCAGTTCAGCGATGATCTGGCCCTTGGTCGTGTCAATCACCCAGGTGTTTTCAGGGTCCGGCGAAATCCAGCCCGGGCCGGGCCTGGGCACAGCCGGCGGCGGCGGCGGCGGAGGGGCCGGCGCAGCGGCGGCCTGGGCCGCGGCGGCCTGATCAGCGGCAGGCGTCGCCGACTTCTTGATCGGCGTATTGAAAGGCGGCGGCTTCAGCGCCTGCAACAGCTTGCCCAGGCCCTGGGACGAAGCCATCCCGGGCACAAGAAGAAGCACAGCGCCAACGGCGGACAGACTGTAAATGCGACGTGTCATCGTCCCCGCTTAAGCGCCCATCTTGGCGCGAAGTTTGGCTTCAACCTGTGGCGGCACAAAGGCGGAAATGTCTCCGCCCAGAGCGGCGATTTCCTTGACCAGGCGCGAGGCCACCGCCTGGTGTCGCGGATCGGCCATCAGAAAGACGGTCTCGATATTGCGGTCCAGCTGCTGGTTCATGGCGGTCATCTGGAACTCGTACTCAAAGTCCGCCACCGCGCGAAGCCCCCTCACGATGATGGTGGCGCCGACCTCGCGGGCAAAGTGAACCAGCAGGGTGTCGAACGGACGCACGATGATCTCGGCGCCCTTGATGCCCGCCGTCTGTTCGCGAAGAATTTCGACCCGTTCTTCCAGCGTGAACAGCGGCCCCTTGCCAGTGTTGATGGCCACGCCGATGACCAGCCGGTCAACCAGCTTCACCGCCCGCCCGATGATGTCCAGGTGACCGTTGGTGACGGGGTCGAACGTGCCGGGATAAAGCGCGGTGCGGATCATTCCCCGCTTCCTTCCACATCTTCGTCCTCGCCGCCATCATCGTCGCCGCCGCTTTCGGCCAGGCGCTCGACAGAGACTACATGCTCATCCTCGGCGGTGCGGAAGACGATCACGCCTTGCGTGTTGCGCGCAGCGATGCGGATCTGACCGACGGGCACGCGGATCAGCTGACCCTGGTCGGTGACCAGCAGAATCTCATCGCCGTTTTCCACCGGGAAGGACGCGGCCAGCTTGCCGCCTTTGCGCGACAGGTCGTGGGCGATCAGTCCCTGCCCGCCCCGTCCCGAACGGCGATAGTCGTAGGCCGAGGTTCGTTTGCCGAAGCCCTCGGCTGAAAGGGTCAGGATGAACTCTTCGGCCGCCTCCAGCTCGACGATCCGCTCGGCCGACAGATTGGCCTCGCCGGCGTCTTCCTCATCGTCCTCCGGCGGCGGAGGCGCTTCTTCCCCGTCGTCGCCGGCGGTCACCCGCAGAAGGGCGCGAGCGTATTTCAGATAGGCGGTCCGCTCGGCCGGGCTGGCGTCCACCGAATTGAGGATGGCCATGGAAATGACCTCGTCGCCCTCGGCCAGGCGGATGCCGCGCACCCCGGTGGAATCGCGGCCCACAAAGACTCGGATGTCATCAACCGGGAAGCGGATGCAGCGGCCCAGCGCCGTGGTCAGCAGCACGTCCTGGGCCGGCGTGCAGAGCGAGACGCCGATGATGGAATCGCCCTCGTCCAGCTTCATGGCGATCTTGCCGGCGCGGTTGACGTTGACGAAGTCCGACAGCTTGTTGCGCCGCGCGTTGCCGCTGCGGGTGGCGAACATCAGGTCGTAACGGTCCCACTGCGTCTCGTCCTCGGGCAGGGGCAGGATCGAGGTAATGGTCTCGCCCGGCTCGATGGGCAGAAGATTGATGAAGGCCTTGCCGCGTGAGGTCGGCGTGCCCAGCGGCAGCCTCCAGACCTTGAGCTTGTAGGCCTTGCCGCCCGACGAGAAGAACAGCACAGGCGCGTGGGTCGAGGCCGAGAAGACGCGGGTGACCGCATCCTCGTCCTTGGTCGCCATGCCGGAGCGCCCCTTTCCGCCGCGATGCTGGGTGCGGTAAAGCGCCAGCGGCGTGCGTTTGACATAGCCACCGTGGGTGACGGTGATGACCATGTCCTCACGGGCGATCAGGTCCTCGTCCTCGACGTCAGCGTCGCCGTCGACGATCTGGCTGCGGCGCGGGACGGCGAAAGCCCTGCGCACTTCGACCAGTTCGTCGCGGACAATGCCCATGATGCGGTCGCGCGAGCCGAGGATTTCCAGGAAGCCCTTGATGGCGCCGGAAAGCTCGGTGGCTTCGGCGAAGATTTCCTCGCGGCCCAGGCCAGTGAGCCGCGACAGGGTCAGGGCCAGGATGGCGCGGGCCTGTTCGTCGGTGAGGCGCACGCGGCCTTCCTCGACGATCACCGTGCGGGGATCCTGGATCAGATCGATCAGCGGGGTCATGTCGCCGGACGGCCAGTCCTTGGCCAGCAGGCGCTCGCGCGCTTCGACCGGATCGGCGGACGAGCGGATGATGTGGATGACCTCGTCGATGTTAACGACGGCGATCGCCAGACCGACCAGCACGTGACCACGGTCGCGGGCCTTGTTGAGTTCAAAGCGGGTGCGGCGGACGACCACCTCTTCGCGGAACTCGATGAAGACCTTGATCATTTCCTTCAGGCCCATCTGCTCGGGACGGCCATGATTGAGCGCCAGCATATTGACGCCGAAGGAGCTTTGCAGGGGCGTGAAGCGGTAGAGCTGGTTCAGGACAACATCGCCGGCGGCCTCGCGCTTGAGCTCGATGACCACGCGGATGCCGGAGCGATCGCTCTCGTCGCGCAGGTCGCCGATGCCTTCGATCTTCTTCTCGCGCACCAGTTCGGCGATCCGTTCGACCATGGCGGCCTTGTTCACCTGGTAGGGCACTGAGGTGATAATGATGGCTTCGCGGCCGGCGCGGATTTCCTCGATCGTCGCCTCGCCGCGCATGATCACCGAGCCGCGGCCGGTCATCAACGCCAGGCGGGCGGCCGTGCGGCCCATGATCAGGGCCCCGGTCGGAAAGTCAGGTCCCGGCACCAGGTCTAGCAGCTCGTCGACCGGCACGTCGGGATTGGCCACATAGGCCAGGCACGCATCGACGATCTCGCCC
>CAZJBC010000056.1:0-12116 GCA_964543805.1 uncultured Brevundimonas sp. | reverse complement strand
ACTCAAAATCCGGTTCCGAAAGGAGTGTCGGTTCGACCCCGACCGCCCGCACCAGGAGATGATCGTGAAACCGCCATTCGCCAATTCGTATGGACCGTCCGTCGTTCTGGCCCTGATGATCCTGGCCGGGGCCGGCGCCTCCCAGGCCGCTGATCCGGCTCCGGCCGCACCGGCGGCAGCGCGCGCGTTCAAGGACGAAAACCTGATCGCCGCCATACCGCGCGGCTACAAGGTGGGATCGAGCGCAGCGCAGGGCCCGGTTCTGATCGCCGAATATGTTCCCACGGCCGAGACGGTCGACAACTGGACCTCGATAATCACGGTTCAGATCTATCGTAACCTGACCACCGTCACGCCCGACAAGTTCGCCAGCGACCTGGCTGACAGGGTCAAGGGGGCCTGCCCTGGCGCCGAAGCGCGCAAGCTGGTCGACAGCGTCGAGAACGGTTACGCCATGTCCGTCTGGACCATGGCCTGTCCGCTGAACCCGCAGACCCACAAGCCGGAAACCCTTTCGATCAAAGTCATCCGGGGCCAGGATGCCCTCTACAGCGTCCAGTACGCCTATCGTGAGACGCTGACGCCCGAGCGCCAGGCGCCGGCCATGGCTTTCCTAGGCCGGGTGCTGGTCTGCGACACGCGAAAGCCCGACCGCGCCTGCCCCGCGCCGCTGACGGCGGGCGCCGGCCCTGCGGCGAAATAGTTGCCCCGGGGGAAGGAATTTTAATCGATTTTCATCAAAACTTGATCGACTTTCGATTAATTGCTTGCTATCCGGACCTTGAATTCGTTCCGGTCGTAGCCACATTGCGCGGAACAACAGGGGCGCCGTTCGGCAGGAAGTATGAAAAACAGATTTGGATTACGGCTGGCGGCCTTCGGGTTGTCCATGGCGCTTGCGGCGTGCGGCCAGGGCAAGAACAAGGCTGACCGCTTTCTGACCGAGACGGTCAAGACCGGCGACATCGAAAAGACCGTGCTGGGCACAGGCGTTCTGCAGCCCCTGACCGTCATTGACGTTGGCGCCCAGGCTTCGGGCCAGATTCAAACCATGAAGGTGGACGTCGGTGATACGGTGAAGGCGGGCGATGTGATCGCCATCATCGATCCGGCCACGCAGGAAGCCACCCTGCGCAACGCCCAGGCCGCCCAGGCCCAGGCCACCGCCTCCAAGGCCTCGCAGGAAGCCAACACCGTCCGCGCCCAGGTCGAGTACGACCGCCAGCAGGAATTGCTCACCAAGGGCTATACGACCAAGTCGGCTTTTGACGAGGCCAAGGCCAATCTCGCGGTCGCCCAGGCCCAGGGCAACAGCATCGACGCCCAGATTCGCCAGGCCGCGACCAGCGTCGACAAGGCACAGGTCGACCTGTCGCACACCACCATCACCGCGCCGATTTCCGGCGTGGTCGCCGCCGTGCTGGTCCGCCAGGGCACCACCGTCAACTCGATCCAGGTCGCCCCGACGATTGTTCGCATCGCCAAACTGGATGTGATGACCGTACGGGCCCAGATATCCGAGGCCGACGTGGTCGGCGTTCACGCCGGCCAGAAGGTCTATTTCACCGTGCTGGGCGATCCGGAGCGCAAGTTCTATGCGACCTTGCGCGGTATCGAGCCTGCGCCCGACAGCGCCAACCAGTTTCTGGTCGGCCCGGCCAATTCGCCGGTCTACTACAACGCGGTCTTTGACGTTCCCAACACCGACGGGGTGCTGCGACCCGGCATGACCGCCGAAGTCAGCGTCGTGCTGGACGAAGCCAAGCACGTGCTGACCATGCCAGCCGGCGGGCTGGGACCGAAAAATCCGGACGGCTCATACAAGGTCAAGGTGCTGAACGCGCGCGGACTCGCCGAGGAGCGCACCGTGCATGTGGGCGTGAACACCAATGTTCAGGCCCAGGTGCTGGACGGCCTGAAGGAAGGCGACAAGGTCATTGTCAGCGACGCCATGGACACCTCCATCTCGGGCGGACCGCAGCCGAAAGCCAAGGGCGCAACCAAGGCCGGGGGCTAAGTCCGCGTGACCGACAAGCCCGAACCCCCGCTTCTTCAGCTCAAGAACGTCTGGCGGACCTATCCGGCCGGCGACAACCCTATCCATGCGCTCAAGGGCCTGAATCTCAAGATCGAGGCCGGCGAGATGGTGGCCATCATCGGCCAGTCCGGGTCGGGCAAGTCGACGCTGATGAACATCCTGGGCTGCCTGGACCGGCCGTCCAAGGGCGGCTACCGGGTGGCCGGCCGGTCGGTCAAGAAGATGACGCCGGACGAGCTGGCGGCTCTGCGGCGCGAGCACTTCGGCTTCATCTTCCAGCGCTATCACCTGCTGGCCGACCTGGACGCCCGCGGCAATGTCGAGGTGCCGGCTATCTACGCCGGCAAAGCCGCCGGCCAGCGCAAGGCCCGCGCCACCAGCCTGCTCACCCGCCTGGGCCTGGCCGACCGGATGACCCACCATCCGAACGAGCTTTCCGGCGGCCAGCAACAGCGCGTCAGCGTCGCCCGCGCCCTGATGAACGGTGGCCAGGTGATTCTGGCGGACGAGCCTACCGGCGCCCTCGACACCAAGAGCGGCGCCGAGATGATGGCGATTCTCAAGGAACTGAACGCCGAAGGCCACACCATCATCTTGGTGACCCACGATCCCAAGGTCGCCGCCCACGCCCGCCGGATCATCGAGATCAGCGACGGCGAGATCATCGCCGACGGCCCAAATCCGGACGCGGCTCCGGCGCCGCCCCAGCGCAAGTTCCACGTTCCCAACGTCAGGGAAAGCTGGACCGCCGCCCTGGACAGGCTGGGCGATGCGTTCCGCATGGCCCTGATCGCCATGAACGCGCACAAGCTGCGCACCGCCCTGACCATGCTGGGCATCATTATCGGCATCGCTTCGGTGGTCTCGATCCTGTCGGTGATCGGCGGCGCCCAGCAGGCGGTGCTGGCCGGCGTCGGCTCGCTGGGGTCGGACACCATCAACATCTATCCGGGCCAGCAGGCGGGCGATGTGCGCGCGGCGGCCGTGGTCACCCTGCGCCCCGAGGACGCCCTGGCCCTGGCGCGCCAACCCTATGTGGACAGCGCCTCGCCGGTGATCAATTCGGCTCGCACCTTGCGTGTCGGCGCCGAGTCGGGCGTTGGCTCGATCCAGGGCGTCGGCCCGCAGCATTTTCGGGTCCAGGGAATCACCATCGACGAGGGCCGCGGCTTTGACGACGAAGCGGTGCTGCACGCCGCCCAGGTGGTGGTGATCGACCCCAACACCGTCAAGAAGCTTTTCCCCAACGTCGATCCAATCGGCCAGACCATCCTGCTGGGCAGCGTGCCGGCCACGGTGATCGGCGTAACATCGCCGCCGCAAGGCCTTGCATCGGTGTTCGGCGGCGACCGGCTGACCGTCTATGCGCCCTACACCACGGTGATGACGCGCCTGGCCCGCCAGGCCTTCGTCCAGCAGATCACCGTCAAGATCAAGGACGGCACGCCTGCCGCCGCCGCGGTCAAGGCCATGGTGCCGGTGCTGACCGCCCGCCATGGCAAGCAGGACTTCTTCATCGTCACCTCCGAGGCGATCCGCTCGCAGCTCAACCAGATCACTGTCGTCTTTTCCGGCCTGTTCGGCGCCATCGGCGGTATCGCTCTGCTGGTTGGCGGCATTGGGGTGATGAACATCATGCTGGTTTCAGTCTCCGAGCGTACCCGCGAGATCGGCGTGCGCACCGCCGTCGGCGCGCGGCAGAGCGACATCCTGGCCCAGTTCCTGATCGAGGCGGTGCTGGTCTGTATTCTGGGCGGAGCCCTTGGCGTTGGACTGTCGATGTTCGCCGGCTTCATCTTCAGCCTGTTCGTCAAGAGTTTCAGTCTGGTCTACTCTGCCTCGACCATGGTCGCGGCGTTCGCGGTATCGACCATGCTGGGTGTGGTGTTCGGGTTCCTGCCGGCCAGAAATGCGGCCAAGCTCGACCCGGTGGATGCGTTGGCCCGGGAATAACGGGCGGCAAGAAAGGGAGGCTGACACATGACCGATTTTTCAATCACCAAGGCGGCGTTCTCGGGCTACGGCCTGTTCGTCCGCAAGCCGGCCCTGGCGGCCGTTCTGATTGTGCTTGGGATTGCCGCGAGCTTCGGCATCACCGCCATGATGGTCGCTGTGGCGGGACCGCAGATGACCCAGCTTCAGGCCATGGGACAAGGCGCGCGCACCGGCGGCGCCCCGCCTGATCCCGCGGTGATGCTGTCACTGCTGGGCGCGATAATCCGCTTTCTCATGTACCTGGTCCTGATCATCTGGGCGCTCGCCGCGCTCAATGGCGGGGCCGTCAATCGGGCCGTGCTAAGGCCGAAGACCAGCCGTTTCCCCTTTCTGGGCATAGGCGGCGATGAGCTGCGGCTGTTGGTGGTGCTGCTCGTGCTTGCCCTGATCATCGGCATTCCCTCCCTCGTTCTCATGGTAATCGGCCAGATCGTCACGGCCGTCGTCGCCATAGGTTCGGTGGGCCGTGAAGGCATGCGCCAGATGGCGCAAGGCGGCGCACGGCCGGGAGGACTGATCGTCGGCGTGCTCATCACCTATGGGATCATCGGCATCCTGGCTTTCCTGGGCAGCGTGAGGTTCGCCCTTTCGGCGGCCCAGACGGTCGCCGAGCGCGGCATTCGCATCTTCGGATCCTGGCAACTGCTCAACGGCCGGTACTGGAAGGTGGTCGGCGCCATGGCGCTGGCGCTGGCGTCGCTGATACCCTTTGCCCTGCTTTACGCCGGCATCCTGGCCGGGGTCGCCGCTGCGACAGGCGTACCCCTGCGCAACCTGACCCAGCCTGACTACACTGCCATGGCCTCGATCTTTACGCCGGTAATGATCGTGCGCTTCATCCTCGGCGGCGTGATGAGCGCTCTGGCGGTGATCGTCACCACCTCGACGCCGGCCGAAATCTACCTTGCCATTACCGGCGGCATGGTGGCGGGAGCCGGCGACGATGACGACGACGACGATGAAGAAGACTGGGACGACTAGGCTTCCTCGATAAACCGCACGGCCTTGTCCAGTACGTCGGCGTCCTGGGCCACGAACCTGTGGCCCAGCTGGTCGGCCAGGAACAGCTCGGATCCCGGCCACAGCTGCGCCAGGCGCTGACTGTTGGACAGCGGCGTCTGTTCGTCGTCGATGGAGTGGATAATCAGGCAGGGCGCCGTCATGGCGCGGATCGCCGCCTCGATCTTCTCGGTCTGGGTCCTGGCGTGCTCCTGGCGCAGGGTCTCGGCGCGGGCCAGGACCTGCGGCTCCACGCCCTCGCCGTCCAGCGGCCGACGCGGGCGGGTGCGCGGCACCGGGCTGGCGATCAGCACAGTCTTGCGCGGCGCCAGGCCATGACTGAGCGCATGGATGATCGCGCCGCAGCCGTAGGAATGGCCCACCAGCGCCTCGATCGGCCCCAGTTGTTCGGCGGCTGTCTTCACCGCCAGGCCGACCCCGCCGATCGACGCGTCGGTCGCCGTGGAATAGCCGTGACCGGGAAGGTCAATGACCACCACCGGCCGGCCCCAGCTGGCGAACAGGTCGATGGCTGGACCCCACAGGGCGTTGTCGTCCTCCCAGCCGTGAACCAGCAGAACGGCCGGGCCCTCGCCCAGCCGCCAGGCGGCCAGGTCGCCGGTCGGCAGGGACAGCATGTGCGGTTCGGCGTCGGCCAGGGCGCGGGCCACTCGCGGGCGGGCGCGGCGGCGCGGCGCATCGCGCGCGGTCAGCAGGGCGCGCGCTTTTTCATCCACATCGTCGAACTGCGAATCGCTCATGGCGCCCCTTTCGCGGCCAGATTAGCAGTCTGGCCACGCCCGCCTGCAACGGTGTTCGCAAGCCCGCGTTTTCTGCCATAGTAATTCGCCAAGCCGCCAGGAGGAACTGATGAGAGCTTTTGCCGTCGCGATCCTTGCCGGGGCGCTTGCCTGCGGCCAGACGGCGCCGGCGGCGGCCCAGTTCGGCGCCGATAACGACGCGGTCTATCAGCAACGCGAAAAGGCCTACGAGCAGGCTCTGCAGGACTACAAGGACTCGCTGGCCCAGTACCAGCGCGAGCGGGACGCCTATGATCGCCGCTATGGCTCTGGCGCCTATGACCGCAAGCACGCGCCCCCGGCCGCGCCGCCGGCGCCCGCGGTGGAGGCGGTCAAGCCGTCGGTCATCCATCCCTATCAAAGCCCATCCTGCGTCCGCAAGTTCGGCCCGGACGCCAACGTAGCCAGCGCCATCACCGGGGCCCTGGGCAACAGCCCGCCCCAGCCCTCCAAAACGGCCGGCGCCGTGCTGGGCGCGATTATCGACGGCACCCTGGGGGCCAATCTGGCGGCCGGTTCGGGCAGCGCCGAGCGCTACGCGCCCGAATGCGACGGCGACGGCTACTACTATTCGACCGACCAGACCTTCCCTTACCGCGAGGAGCCGGCGCCCCGCCGCGGACGCAATGGCCTGAACGACGAGCGATTCTACGCCCAGGAGCATTGCCGTCTGGCGGTCGCCGCCCTGCCGGGCCGGGGTGGCGCGATCGACTACCGCTACGCGCGGGTTTGCCCTGATCGCCACAACCGCCTGCGGTTCACCGACTAGGCTGCGCGCTGCCGGATTTTTGCCGCGCGCGCCGAGTGTGGTAGACTGTTTGTCCGAACGACAGGATGGGAGATGCCGGCCATGCGCAGGGTCCCTATGGTGTTCCTCGCCGCGCTCGGACTTGCGGCCCTAAGCTGCGGCGCACACGCCCAGGTCAAGGTGATCGGCGGCGGTCTGGCCGGCGACTGTTCGCTTCAGGCCCTGAACGGCGATCATTCGGCCGAAACGGTCAAGACCTGCACCGACGCGCTCAACTTCGAAACTCTCACCCGCGAGACCGCCGCGCGGACCCTGGTCAATCGCGGCGTGATCTACATGCGCCGGCGCCAGTTCATGGAGGCCGAGCGGGACTTCTCAAGAGCCCAGGGCCTGACCCCTGATCTGCCGGAAATCTATGTCGACCGGGGCGTGGCGCTGATCCGCCAGAACCGCTGGAGCGAGGCCGTCGCCGAACTGACGCGCGGCATCCAGCTATCGCCCTACGAACCAGAGAAGGCCTACTTCGACCGGGGCCTGGCCCGCGACGCCCTGGCCGACTACTCCGGCGCCTATGCGGACTTTTCCAGGGCCTCCGAACTCAAGCCCGACTGGCCGCAGCCGAAAAACGAATTGAAGCGTTATGTGGTAAGGTAGCTGGGGCTTGCGAAGAGAAATCTGATGAAGACCGTCCGACTTGTCCCGCTCCTGATCGTCCTGACCGTCGCCGCGCCGGCGTTTGCCCAGCAAACCCAGGCCCAGCGCGACGCCGACCGCGCCATGCAGGACAGCATTCGCCAGGCTCAGCAGTATCAGCAGCAACAGCAGCAGGACGCCCTGGCCGCCCGCGTTCAGACCCTGGAAGACCAGCGGCGTTCGGACGACAATCTGCGCGCCCTGCAGAGCCAGGTTCCCGGTCCGGCTTCACCGCCGGTCCTGGCGCCGGTGGGCCCGCCCCTCTATGCGCTGCAAGGATCGCGGCCCCTGCCGATCACCTCGGACCAGGCCGATGTGGCGACCGCCGCGACGCCCCAGGCCCAGGCCGCCGCCAACGCCTACGCCGCCTGTCTGACCGAGGCCGCGCGGGGTCTGGATGATCACATTTCCGATGCGGCGACCATCGCCGCGGCGATCGAGCCATCGTGCCAGACCCAGTTCCAGGCCTGGAAGGGGCTGCTCGACCAGGGCGCTGCGGGTCAGGTTCGTCTCGTGCTCGATGAGTCGATCGGCGTTAGCCAGCACAACACCGCCGTTCAGGCCGTCCTGAAGGCCCGTCAGGCGCCGCCCCGGGCCTCCCGTTAGGCCCGCGGTTTTCCGCTTGCTGAGCTTTGCCGCCGGGCGTAGATGCCCGGCCCAACGATCCTCACGGGGATAGTCCCCGAGTCGCCGGAGAGCAGGAATTCGATGACGGGCGAGACCAGTCCCGCTGCGCCCACATCGGCCCCTTCCGACCCTAACCAGAATTCAGGCGCGCATGGCGGCAAGGCGCGGTTCTGGCCCCTGGCTCTGGGGTCCGTGGGCGTCGTTTACGGCGATATCGGCACCAGCCCGCTTTACGCCTTCCGCGAAGGCCTTAATCAGGCTTCGCCCCATGGCGTCATGCTCGACGGCGTTCTCGGCGTGGTGTCTCTGGCGCTCTGGGCGCTGTTCCTGGTGGTCACCGTCAAATACGTCTTCTTCCTGATGCGCCTGGACAACCGCGGCGAGGGCGGCGTGCTGTCACTCATGGCCCTGGCCGAGCGGGCAACGGGCAAGCGGACGCTGCTGATCTTCATCCTGGGCGTGGCGGGCGCGGCGCTGTTCTATGGCGATGCGATCATCACCCCGGCGATTTCCGTGCTGTCGGCCGTCGAGGGGCTCAAAACTGTTCCCGCGGCGTCGGACTTCTTTACGCCGGCCCGTATCCTCATCCTGTCTCTGGCCATTCTGGTCGGGCTGTTCGCCATCCAGTCACGCGGCACCGGCAGCGTCGGCCGCTTTTTCGGGCCGATCTGCGTGGTCTGGTTCCTGGTGCTGGCGGCCTTGGGCGTCACCCACATCCTCGCTCAGCCCGGTGTGGCCGCGGCGTTCAGCCCGGCCTACGCCTTTTCGTTCCTGATCCACCACGGGACCATCAGCCTGTTCGTCCTGGGCTCGATCTTCCTGACGGTCACCGGCGCCGAGGCGCTCTATGCCGACATGGGCCATTTCGGCCGAAAGCCGATCACCGCCGCCTGGGTCTACCTGGTGCTGCCCTGCCTGGTGCTGAACTACCTGGGCCAGGGCGCCATCGCCATGCAGGCCATTCACGACGCCCACGGCGGTCACGTGGAAAACGCCAACTGGTTCTTCATCATGGCCCCCGAGGTGCTGCGCGCGCCGCTGGTCGTCCTGGCGACGGTGGCCACCGTGATCGCGTCCCAGGCGGTGATCACCGGGGCCTTTTCCATCACCAGCCAGGCGATCCAGATGGGCCTGTTGCCCCGCATGATCGTGCGCAACACCTCCGAGCATGAGTCCGGCCAGATCTATCTGCCGGCGGTCAATATGCTGCTGCTGCTGGGCGTGGTGTTCCTGGCCGCGGTGTTCAAGTCGTCGGACAACCTGGCCAATGCCTATGGCCTGGCGGTGACCGGCACCATGGTCATCACCACCTCGCTGGCCTTCATCGTCGTGCGCGGCATGTTGAAGTGGCCGGTGTGGAAGGCCGCCATGGTCGTCGCCCCGCTGCTGACCGTCGACCTGATCTTCCTGGGCGCCAATGCGCTGAAGCTGCTCTCGGGCGGATTCGTGCCCCTGATGCTGGGCGCGGCGGTGTTCACCACCATGGCGGTGTGGACGCGCGGGCGCGAAATCATCCAGATCAAAACCGCCAAGGAAGCCACGCCCCTGATGGAAGTGGTCGGCATGCTGGACGCGCGGCCGCCGAAAAAGGTCTCGGGCGTGGCGGTGTTCCTGACCGCCGACCCGGAAGGCGCGCCCATGGCCTTGATGCACAATCTCAAGCACAACCGCGTGCTGCACGAGAGCAATGTCGTGCTCACCGTCCACACTGCGCCCGAGCCGCGCATTCCCGACGAGCGGCGGCTGACGGTCGAACAGCTCAGCCCTGATTTCTGGCGGGTCAACGCCACCTGGGGCTATATGGAACAGCCCGACGTGCCTCGCGCCCTGGCCGCCTGCCGCAAGTCGGGGATCAAGTTCGACATCATGAATACGAGTTTCTTCCTTGGGCGACGTTCGGTCGTCGTCGCCGCCAAGTCGGCCATGCCCCTGTGGCAGGACAAGCTGTTCATCCTGCTCAGCAAAAACGCCGCCGAGACCGCCGGCTTCTACCACCTGCCCCCCGGCCGCGTGGTCGAAATGGGATCGCAGGTGAGCGTCTAGGCGTTCGAATTCCTACATAGAGGGTACAGAAAAGGAGGACTTGTCATGAACCAGTCCCGTTTCCTCGCCGGTCTTATCGGTCCCGTCATGGCCGCCACCGGCCTGAGCGTTCTTGTTAACCGCGCCCTGATCCAGGACCTGGTGTCCGACCTTTCCCACGACTATCTGCTGGTCATCGTCGTGGGTGTTGCGACTCTCGCCGTCGGCCTGGCCATCGTCACCAGCCACCGGGTCTGGAAGGGCTGGCCGGCTATCATCACCATCTTCGGCTGGCTGGCCATCATCAGCGGCTTCATGCGGCTGGTGTTCCCAAAGGCGGTCTCCGTCATGGCGCCGACGCTGCTAGCTTCGGGCGGCGGCCTGGTGCTGACCGGCCTCGGCGCCGCCCTGATCCTGCTGGGCGGGTTTCTGAGCTGGAAGGCGTACGGCAAATAACTCCCTTCCCCCTTTGAGGGGGGAAGGGCGGGGTTGGGGGTGCTCGCACCGGCTTCTGCCCAGAACGCACAGACGGGAACCGCCTTGGACGCCATCCTGGATGCTCCAGCGCGAGCACCCCCATCCCCGACCCTTCCCCCCTCAAGGGGGAAGGGAGTAGGGTCTGCCGCAAAACACCCAGACAAGAGGAAACAGCCCCATGCCCGTCGCCCCCGTCAAAGGCCTGTCGCACACCGCTATTCGCGTCACTGACCCGGACCGCAGCGTGAAGTTCTATCAGGACGTCTTCGGCTACGACGTGTTCATCGACGGCCGCGCGACGGGAGCTCCGGTTCTGGGCCTGATCGGCGGCCACACGGTCGAGCTGATCAAGCAGGCGGCGGACGAAGGCGCCAAGGCGCCGCGCGATGTGCTGGGCCATTCCTGCGCCGCCTTTT
Source organism: uncultured Brevundimonas sp. (assembly GCA_964543805.1). Classification (GTDB taxonomy): domain Bacteria; phylum Pseudomonadota; class Alphaproteobacteria; order Caulobacterales; family Caulobacteraceae; genus UBA5005. The sequence continues at coordinate 1,301 of CAZJBC010000056.1, read as the reverse complement.
CGGTGGACGACATCGATGCGACCCACGCGGCGCTGAAGACCGCTGGCTACATCCGCTCCGAAGCGCCCGAGACCTTCGGCAATGTGCGCGTGGTGTTCGTGCGCGACCCGGACGGGACGCTGCTTGAGTTCATCCAGCTGCCCGGCCGGCGCAATTCGATGGCCGAAGTGGCGGCGCGTATGCGGGAAAAAGCGACGGCGGGCTAACCCTCCGCTTTTCCGTGCGCGCCTTTGGGCGTATGCCTATTCCCGTTCTCCGCGGGGCCGCGCGCAAGCGGCTGAGATTGGGCTGACGCCCTGACGCGCCGAACCTGGCCGGCCGGCGCCGGCATAGGGAGAGGAGCCCGAAATCGATGAACGTCCACGCCCCAGTTGCGCCCGAAGACGGCGTCATTCCCACCGGCGCCATTCCTACTGGGGAAAGACCCGGCGGCCGCAAGGTCTATGTGGCCGGGGAGCTGTTTCCCGACATCCGCGTGCCCTTCCGCGAGGTGGCGGTTCACCCGTCGGCCAACGAGCCGCCAGTGACCATGTACGATCCGTCCGGGCCCTATACCGACCCCAAGGCGACCATCGATATCGAAAAAGGCCTGCCCTGTCCGCGCACCGACTGGGTGCTCGCCCGCGGCCATGTGGAGACGGTCACGCCGCGCGATGTTCGCCCCGAGGACAACGGGTTTGCCGCCGGCTCACAGGCCGCCCCCATCTTCCCGGCCGCCGCCCACAAGGTCTATCGCGCCAAGCCCGGCGCCGCCCTCACCCAGATGCAATACGCCCGCGCCGGCGTCATCACCGCCGAGATGGAATATGTCGCCATCCGCGAGAACCTGCGGCGCGAACAGTCCAGCCCTTGCATCCGCGACGGCGAAGATTTCGGCGCCTCGATCCCCGATTTCTGCACGCCGGAATTCGTGCGTCAGGAAGTTGCCCGCGGCCGGGCGATCATCCCGGCCAATATCAATCACGGCGAGTTGGAGCCGATGGCCATCGGCCGCAACTTTCTGGTCAAGATCAACGCCAATATCGGCAACTCCGCCGTTCTGTCCCAGGTCTCCGATGAGGTCGACAAGCTGGTCTGGGCGACGCGCTGGGGCGCCGATACGGTCATGGACCTGTCGACCGGGCGCAATATCCACACCATCCGCGAATGGATCATCCGCAACTCGAGTGTGCCCATCGGCACGGTGCCGATCTACCAGGCGCTGGAAAAGGTCGGCGGCATCGCCGAGGACCTGAACTGGGAGGTCTTCCGCGACACCCTGATCGAACAGGCCGAGCAGGGGGTGGACTATTTCACCATCC
>CAZJBC010000055.1:0-12186 GCA_964543805.1 uncultured Brevundimonas sp. | reverse complement strand
CGCCTCCTTCGGGCTGCGCACGCACCGGCACGCTAATGTCCGGAATCTGGAGCGGTGCTAATGGCGGCTTATGGCGCAAAGCGGCCGTGGCGAAACGCCGAACGAGAGGTCCGCTCCCCACCCGTTCCGGACGCTCAGCGGGTCTGGTTGCGGGCAGGGTGCTGACGGCTCTTGGTCAAGGCCGTCTGCGAGGCGATCTCCATTGTTGCCGCAAGATGTTTCGAGCCGTAGCACCGGACGGATATAGGTCTTCGCGTTGGAGGCGGGTCTGGCCGCCAGCCAGACGCCGAAGCAGGACGCTCTATTGATACCCTGAGGTGCATGACCACCTGCACGCGCCCGGCACTGGCCTTTCCGGCGCCAGGGTCGAAGATTTCGGCGCGTCCTTGGCTTAGAGACGGGGTGCGGCCCTATTTGCACGTAAACCCGGTCTTGGCTTCGTTCACCGTGCACGTGCCCTTTTTGACCGTCTTGTTCAGGGCGAACTGGTTGCCCGCCGCCCCATAGCTGCATTTCAGATAGTCGGTCGATGCGTCGTTGCTGACGACGGAAGCCGAGTACAGCGGCAGGCCGAAGGCGCCGAACATCACACTCCATCCGGCAGGCGCGGGCTCGCTGTTGGTGACCTTGGCGGTCGCCGGGCAGGTCACGGTGCTCTGCAGATCTTTGATTTTCGGGCTGATCTTGATGGGCGCCGGCTGGCCCGAGGCCGGCATCGTCAAAGCAAAGGCAAGGCAGGCGGCGGCGCCAGCGGCCATGAGCCCCACGATCAGGGGCCGGGAAGTCGATTTCATCCTTGGGTTCCTTTTCAAATCCATTCCATTGTTCGTCAGTGCGCCTGGCCTGCCGCGATCAATTGCGAGATCGTGCGGCCCGTACAATCACTGCGCACCTGAACGGCGGGCGTTCCATCGCTTTTGAAGATCAGCACCGCCTCGGGCCAGTGCGCGTTAGGCGCGCCACCGTCGCTGACCGGGCCGTCGCTGTAATAGTAACGGCCGTCGGAGGCCGGGGCGAGCACCAGACGGGAGACCTGGGTATAGGCCTTCAGCATCTTGCCGGAGGCCTGGCCGCTCGCGGCGTCCAGGGCGGGGCGTTCCGGGAAATGGCAAAGGACGGCATCGGGCCAGCGGGCGACCGGGCTCGACGGCTCGGCCGCGGCGGGTGCCCGCGCCCTGGCCATCTGGGCGCCGGCCGGGCCCCAGGCAAGCGCTAGAACGGCCGTCAGACAGACGATCGTTAGTGGCCGCATCACCGCCTCCGTGTTCCGCCGGCCGTCACCGGCAATGGAATATTACCCCGCGGTCGCGGGAGGATAGTCAACCCTATTTGCGCCGCCGTCTCCAGGTCCACATTGAACACTGAACCTAAGCCGTTCCATATGCGCCGTCACCGTACAGCTCGGCGACGTCGGGTTGCTCTCCAATCACCGCTTTGCCCAACGGGACGATGGTTTTGAGTTGGGGACCTGTCAGATAGAAGAGCAGAAAGGTTGGAGACTATGTCCCGAACCTCTGCCTTGAAGGTCTTGCTTAGCCGCTGTTCGCCCATGGCGAAGAGTTTGGCACAGGCCTTTCGGTGACCGCAATCCAAACGTCCGCAATCCACCCAATTCAGCCCGCCGCATAGTCAGCTTGCGGCACGTCGATGTCTGGCTCGGCGTTACGACAGGGATGCGCCACAAGCTGCCATTGGCGCCGCTCCAGATTCCGGACATTAGCTGCGCCAGATTGTCCATCCCCACCCTTGGGATTGCACGGGGCCTAGCCTCTATGGTCGCGCGCTCAGGAAGGACGTGAATGAGAACGAGTTGCTGGCCGACGGATAGGCGGGAGGGCTTTTCGACGAAGTCGCCATTCTCCATCTCGGTCTTCGACGGCCGAACGCGCCCTGATGTGAGGATGAGGTGTACGTGTGGATGGGTCGCATGAATTTGACGCGCCAATTCCAGCCCGTCTAGTGCTCCGGGCATATTGATATCGCTGAACAGAGCTGACACTTCTGGGTGGCGCTTAAGTTGGTCCAGGGCGCGTTCGGCGTTGGGCGCTTCAACAACCGCGAACCCCGCGTCAGTCAACATGTCAACGGCATGCATCAGCACCAATGGCTCGTCTTCAACAACGAGCACCGTGGTACGAGAGGACGGTTTGTCTGACATCGAGACTCAACCCAACCACCTGTGCATGGTTCCGGGTAATAGCCGAATAAAAATCATCGGTTGCGTTAGCCTCTATGGTCCATCCTGAGGGCGTCAGTTCAAAACTTTAAGAGCTACGGGGCGGGAGGCGTCACGGTAAATCGAACGCTTCCCTTCGAGCCGGGGCCGAAGGCCAATGACCGCTGTGGTTCTCCTTATGGCCGGCCTAATAATTATTTTGGAAGTTACTGACTGGCTCAGGCATGGACCGCCGCCCGTCAAACCATTGCCGTCGTTCAACCACGCGCCAACCGTACCCCAATTTTAGGGCGTCCATAAATGGTCACTCCCATGTTGATGGGGCTGGGCCTTAGCCAATAGTCCGGAAGCGGACTCTCGCAACGTCTCAGATGAGTCAGAAGCGGCCAATTGCGTTGCAGGACCCGAATGTCCGCTATGGGTCGGAAGCGGACCTTCGGACTTTGCTGAAAGGCGGACCTTCCCAACGTCTCAGTTGAGTCAGGAGCAGACTATGACGACTAGGCCGTCTGCTTGATGGGAACCACCGCCGCGCCCTTGCGCAGGGTGTCCAGATAGTTGCTCCACCATTCGGCCATGCGCACGCGCTCCGCCCAATGCGCGCCCCGGTGATAGGCCGCGCGTACGCCGTCCGTATCGCCATGGGCCAGGGCGCGTTCGATGGCGTCAACGCTCCATTTGCCGGACTCATTCAACAGGGTGCTGGCGGTGGAGCGGAATCCGTGGGAGGTCATCTCGTCCGTGCCGTAGCCGAGACGGCGAAGCGCGGCGTTCAGGGTGTTTTCCGACATAGGCCGCCGGGGCGTGCGCTGGCCCGGAAACACGAAACGCCCGCCGCCGGTAAAGCCGCTCGCTTCGGTCAGGATCGCGACAGCTTGAGCCGACAGCGGCACAACATGCTCGCGCTTCATCTTCATGCGGCTGGCCGGGATGCGCCACAGGGCGGCCTCCAGATCGATTTCCGCCCATTCCGCCTGCCGAAGCTCGCCCGGGCGCACAAAGACGTGCGGCGCCAGTTTGAGCGCCCACAGCGTCACCGGCTGGCCGTCAAAGCCGTCGATGGCGCGCAGCAGGGCGCCGACGCCCTTGGGGTCGATGATCGCCGCATGATGTTTCACCTTAGGCGCGGTTAATGCGCCTTGCAGATCGGCGGCGATATCGCGCTTGGCGCGGGCGGTGGCGACGGCATAGCGAAAGACGCGACTGGCGAAGGCCAGTAGGCGCTTGGCGGTTTCCAGCCTGCCCGAAGATTCCACCTTCTTCAGCGCGGCCAAAAGCTCATAGGGCTCAATCTCGCCAATCGGGCGCTCGCCTAGTTGCGCCTCCAGCAGCGACAACAGCCACCGCGCCTTGCCGGTGGTGATGTCCTTAAGCCCCTCGCGTTCGCGCTTGTCGATCAGCTCATTGGCGACGGTCGCGAAGGTGTTGGACGCACTCACCGACGCGGCGACGGCGGCCCGCTTCTTTTCAAAGGCCGGATTGCTGCCATTGGCGATGATCTTGCGCGCCTCGTCGCGTCGTTCGCGCGCCAGTTTCAGCCCCACATCGGGATACTGGCCCAGACTCAGCGCCTGTTCTTTGCCCAGGTGACGATATTTTAGCCGCCATAATTTTCCGCCGGAGGGCCGAATGATCAGGAAAAGGCCGCCCTCATCATAAAGTTTGAATTGGGCCTTCGCCGGTTTGGCCGCCCGAATCGCGGCGTCTGACAGTGCCATTTGGGGGTCACTCCATGGGGGTCATCGTGCGGAACCCCCAAAGTGACCCCCAGAACACCCCGATCATGGGCGAACACAGGCGGGCGCCGGTGGTGATACCGTGCCCTTATATACCTGAGTTCTTAGAGTTTTTCCAGTCGCAGACGAACGTCGGCGACCTCGCGATTGGTGCCCAGGAAAGGACTCGAACCTTCACGGCCGTTAAGCCACTGGCACCTGAAGCCAGCGCGTCTACCAATTCCGCCACCTGGGCCCAATTCGCGAGCGCGGACCGATAGGGCGCCGCCCTTGCTGCGTCAACGGGGCTCGTCTAATCCATCCCCTATTCGCGCTTCGCACTGGGAAAATATCATGCAGGGTCTGGTCACGGTCTTTGGCGGAACCGGTTTTGTCGGCGCCCAGGTTGTGCGCGCCCTGGCCAGGAGCGGCGCCCGCATTCGGGTGGCGGTGCGCAACCCCGGCCGCGGCTACCGCCTGCGCATGCTGGGCGATGTTGGCCAGATCCAGATCGTCCAGGCCAATATCCGCAATCACGCTTCGATCACCCGCGCGCTTGAAGGCGCCGAGGCCTGCGTCAATGCGGCAGGCATATCCTACAACCTGGCCCGCCAGACCTTCGTGTCAGTGAATATCGAGGGCGCCGAGGCCATCGCTGCGGCCTGCAAGGCGAAGAAGATCGGCCGTATGGTTCAGATCTCCACCCTGGGCGCCGACGAAAATTCCAGTTCCGCCTATCTGCGAAGCAAGGCGCAGGGCGAGGCGGCGGTGCGCAAGCTGATCCCCGGGGCGGTCATCATTCGCCCGGCCATGGCTTTCGGCGCCGACGATCAGTACTTCAACCAGCTGGGCGCCCTGGCGGCCAGCCTGCCCCTGCTGCCGCTGTTCGGCGGCGGGCAAGCCCGGATGCAGCCGGTCTATATCGCCGACGTGGCTGCGGCGGTGGCGCGGGCGGTCGAGGACCCGGACTGCGCCGGCCATACCTACGAACTGGGCGGGCCGGGCGTCTATACGGTGCGCGAAGCCTACGAGATGGTCTGCGCGGTCACCTACCGGCGCCGGCCGCTGATCGTGCTTCCCTGGCCGGCGGCGTCCATGATCGGTTTCGCTGGAGATGTGCTGGCCTCGCTGAAGGGCGTAGTCGGGCTGCTGCCCGCGCCCCTGCTGACCCGCGATCAGGTTGAAATGCTCAAGAGCGACAATCTGGTGGCCGAGGGCGCCGAGGGCCTGGCGGCGCTGGGCGTGCGCCCCACGCCGATCGAGCCGATCCTGCCGACCTACATGTACCGCTACCGCAAGGGCGGCCAGTTCGCGGTCGAACCCGCCAAGGTCTGAACGGGGCCTCAGATCAGGTGCATCTTCAGGGCGATCAGTCCTGCCGCACCGACCGCGATCCGCCACCAGCCGAAGGGGGCGACGCCGCGCTTCTGGATAAAGCCCAGCATGGTCCTGACGACGATGGCCCCGACAATGAATGAGACGACAAAGCCGATCCCGATCAGCTGGATCTGGTGCATGTCGATGGACTTGCGCTTTTCCCAGGCGTCCAGGGCAAAGGCGCCGACCATGATCGGTATGGCCAGGAAGAAGGAAAACTCCGCCGCCGACCGATTGTCGGTGCGCAGCAGGCGCGCGCCCAGAATGGTGGCGCCTGAGCGTGAGACGCCGGGCACCAGGGCCAGGCACTGGAACAGGCCGATGCCTAAGGAGGTCAGCAGCGGATAACGCATGGAATCGTGGAAGACCGGCGCCGGGACGATCTTTTCGAGGAACAGCAACACGAAGCCGCCGACGATCAGGGCGACGCAGATCAGGGTGATGTTCTGGAAGAAATCGCCGGTGATCAGCTTGTGCAGGATCAGGCCGGCGATGATCGCCGGGATCGAGCCCAGAATGACGCTCAGCACAAACCGGCGGGACGAGGCCTCGTTCAGGGTGATCAGCACCCGCCACAGGCGGCTGAAATAGAGCGCCACCACCGCCAGGATCGCGCCCAGCTGGATCATGACGATAAAGGTGTCCCAGGACTCGCCGTGCAGCCCCAGCGCATCCTTGGAGAGCAGCAAATGGCCGGTCGAGGAGACGGGAATGAATTCGGTCAGACCCTCGATCAGGCCCAGGATGATTGCGTAGAGCCAGTCGGGCATGGCGGCCTCCCCCATTGTTTTTTTCTGCCTAGACCGGTTCGCGCGTCAATTCGAGAGTCGTTCGTGCTGGAGCGGCGGGCCGGGTCATGGCTAAGGTGTCCGGCATGACCGGGAATGCCCACAGCCATAATCTGTCCGTCGCCGAATCCTCGACGATTACGCGGCGCGTCACCACCTATTCGGTGGCGGTGGCGGCCATCCTGGTGGCGATCAAGGCCTTCGCCTGGGGCTCGTCCCATTCGGTGGCCATGCTGGCCTCGATGGCGGATTCCGGGCTGGACCTGGTCGCCTCGCTGATCACCTTTTTCGTGGTCCGTTACGCCGCCTCGCCGCCGGACGCCGAACACCGGTTCGGCCACGGCAAGGCCGAGGCCTTCGCCAGCCTGATCCAGGGCGGCCTTGTGTTCGCCTCGGCCGCCCTGGTGGGACGCGAGGCGGTGATGGCCATGATCCATCCAGTCACCGTGCACCCGGGCTCGCTGGGCATATTCGTGATGATCGCTTCCATCGCTCTGACTGGCGGGCTGATCACCCTGCAGGGCATGGCGCTGGGCAAGACCAGTTCGGTGGCGGTCGCCGGCGACCGGGCCCACTATGCGGCGGATCTTGCGTCCAATGTCGTGGCTCTAGCCGGCATCGCCGCCTTCAACCTGACCCACATCGCCCGGTTCGATTCGGTGGCAGGCCTGGTGGTCGCCGCCTGGCTGATCTGGGGGGCGGTGGGCGTCTTTCGCCAGGCCTCGGTCGAGCTGATGGACCGCGAACTGCCCGAGGCCGAGCGGACGAAAATCAAGACCCTGGTCACGGCGGACGGCCGGATCACCAGCGTGCACAACCTGCGCACCCGCGCCTCGGGGCCGGTTATCCACATCCAGCTGCACGCTGACCTTGATCCGGGCATCACTCTGATCGCCGCCCACGAGGCGGTGGTGGCGGCCGAGGAGCGTCTGCTGCAGGCCTTTCCCGCCGCCGACATCATCATCCATCCGGACCCGCGCGGCGCTCAGGAACATGGCGGCGCCTTTTCCGAGACCCATTAGCGCGCGCGGCGATTTGCGATACACGCAGGCGCGATGAGCACTGAACGCAACCTCTACCATTTTCCCCTCGATCCGGCCTCGCGCCAGGTGCGCCTGGCCCTAGGCGAAAAGCGCATCGCCTTCTCCGACGTGGCCGAGCGCGTGTGGGAGCAAAGGCCCGAGTTCCTGGCCCTGAACCCGTCGGGCATGACGCCGGTGCTGATCGAAAAATCCGGTGGGACGCGGGTGGTGGTCTGCGAGGCGCGCGCCATCCTCGAGCATCTGGAAGAGACCTGTCCCGAGCCGCCGCTGCTGGGGCGTGAAGCCGCCGACCGGGCCGAGTCCCGCCGCCTGATGCAATGGTTCGACCGCAAGTTCGACTATGAGGTCAACGCCCTGATCCTGCGCGAAAAGATGGAGCGGCGGCTGTTCGGCGGCGGCGCGCCGCAGCTGTCGGTGCTGCGCGAGGGACGCGACGCCCTGCGCGTTCACATGACCTATATGGAAACTCTGCTGGCCAGCCGCGACTGGCTGGCCGGCGCCAGGCTGTCGCTGGCTGACTTTGCCGGCGCGGCCAATCTGTCGGTGATTGATTATTTCGGCGACGTGCCCTGGCGGGAATTTCCCGGGGTTAAGACCTGGTACATGAAGCTGAAGTCGCGCCCCTGTTTCCGCCCGCTGCTGGCCGACCGCTGGCCAGGGCTGGTTCCGCCGGGCTACTATGACGATCTGGATTTCTGAGGGGGCTATCCAATGAATCGCGCCGGCGTTGCTGCGTTTTGCATCCTTCTTGTCGCCGGCCAGGCGTTCGGCCAGGTCCGGATCACGCCGCCTCCGCCTCCCATCATCCAGCCCCGAGTCACGCCGCCGCCGCCCATAGCGATTCAGCCGCGCCCCGAAGCGATGGCGGCGCAAGAACAGGCGGCGATCAACGACCTGGGCAATCTGGTCACGCCGTACCAACAGGTGATGCTTTCGGCTGTCGGCGTCATTCGTGACCTGGAGCCCCACGCTCAGGAGGCGGTCGCCCTAGCGCAACGCCACGCGACGCCCGCAGAGATCAGACAGTGGATGAATTCGTGGGGACCGCAGGTGCAGGCCCATCTCGATGCGGTGGTTCAGGCAGAGCGCGCCTTGCCTGTATTGGACCGCGCCCGGGTTTCGAGAATCGTTGCCCCCTTCAACGCGACCGGCCACTTTGACGAGGCCATCATGTCCTACCCGACGACGTGCCATCAGTTCGTGGTGTCGATCCAGCAGATCGTCGGCGATGTCCTTCGTCTGGCCCCCGCGACCGCGCAGGGAGATCGCGAGGCGGCAAAGGTTCTGGCCGGGCAGATGTTCGAGTCGGCCCGTGTTCTCGTGGAGAGCCAGCTCGTCAGTTACGATATTCAAATGGCGGGCGTAGGACCCAGTCACCCGCAGTACTATTACATCAAGTCCATGCGGTCGGTGGCCAGCGGGGTGGGTGAGTTGAATGGCATCTTGAGTGACGTGGTCCAGGGCAAGGCAACGGATATCGACGCCGTCCGCACACGCCTGCAAACCCTTGTAAGGCAGGGTCGCGAGGACGCAGCTCAGATATCGCCACTATCGGATCAAATGGTCGCCCAGGTGACCGGCGCCGCCAGCGCCGCCGAGGCGCCTTTGCTGGGGCGCGTCACAGGGGCGTTTGCGACCTATTCGGACTCACAGCGGCTAATTCTAGCTGTGTTGGATCAGCTCGCTGACGTGGCCGCGACCTTGGGACCCGGATCGCAATTGGCCAGCATTGACTCGCACATGGAGGCCATAAACGCGATGGCCCGCCAGATGTCCGATGTGGAGGTGCGGCGACAGGCGATGTTGCTCAACTGATGGACGGGGCCGCCATCAGGGCGCGGGCGGCGGACCTAGGATTCACCAGCTGCGGATTTGCCTCGGCCTTGCAGCCCTGGCCCGAGGGCGCGCGGCTGGCGGAATATGTCGCGGCCAGCCGGCACGGCCAGATGGGCTGGATGGTCACGACGCTGGAGCGGCGGTCTCATCCGACAGCGATGTGGGCGGAGGCGAAGAGCGCCATCATGCTGGGGCTGTCCTACGCGCCGGACCATGATCCGCTGGAGGCGCTGAAGGCGACGGATCGCGCGGCGATCAGCGTCTATGCGCAGGGGGACGACTATCACGAGGTCATCAAGAAGAAGCTGAAGGCTCTGGCGGGGTGGATCGCCACCGAGATGGGGGCCGAAGTCAAGGTGTTCGTCGACACTGCGCCGCTGATGGAAAAGCCGCTGGCGGCGCGGGCGGGGCTGGGGTGGCAGGGCAAGCATACAAATCTGGTCAGCCGCGAGCATGGATCGTGGCTGTTCCTGGGGGCGATCCTGACCGACGTCGATCTGGTCCCTGACGAGCCGGAAGTCGACCATTGCGGGTCCTGCACGGCCTGTCTGGACATCTGTCCTACCAAGGCGTTCCCGGCGCCCTATCAGCTGGATGCGCGGCGCTGCATTTCCTACCTGACCATCGAGCATGCTGGGCCGATTCCCGAGGAATTCCGCACCGCCATGGGCAACCGCATCTATGGCTGCGACGACTGCCTGGCGGTCTGTCCGTGGAACAAGTTCGCCGCCGTGGCGCGCGAGAGCGCTTTCCATGCGCGGGATGAATTGCGGGCGCCGGCTTTGCGCGATCTGGTTCGACTGGACGATGCGGCGTTCCGGTCGCTGTTTTCAAAAAGTCCGGTCAAGCGGATCGGGCGGGATCGGTTTGTTCGGAACGTTCTGTATGCGATCGGCAATTCGGGGGATGCGGCGCTGATCGAAGCGGCGAGGCCTTTGCTGGACGATCCGTCCGAGGTGGTTCGGGATGCGGCAAGCTGGGCGGTGGGGCGGTCGCAGGAATTCACCAAATAATCCGTCACCCTCGCGCTTGTCGCGAGGGCCGAACGTCGGTCCGCTCGACAGTGCGCAATCTCGCTCGGACGAGCGATTGCACCTCCGGTCCTCGCGACAAGCGCGAGGATGACGGCGGATAGGGATGGCGTCCCTCACTCACACATCATCTCCACCAGCCGTTCCATGAACGCGGCGCCGCGTTCGATCTGGCTGATTTCGATGAACTCGTCGGGCTGGTGGGCCTGGTCGATGGAGCCTGGACCGCAGATGACGGTGGAAAAGCCGGCGGCCTGGAACTGGCCGGCTTCGGCGGCGTAGGGGGCGACGCGCAAGGGGCCGTTATCGCCGGCCAGCCGCCGCGCCATGGCCTCGGCCAGGCCGTTGGTCTCCGGCGCGAAGGGTGGGGTCAGCGAGCGGCGCTCGACCAGCACGCCGGTCTCGGGGAAGCGGTCCTTGAGGTCTGCATCGACTTTGCGCACTTCTTCGAAAAACCCGTTCAGCAGGGCGCGGGGATCCATACCCGGCTCGGTGCGCAGGTCGAAGATAAACTGGCACTCGCGGGCCAGGATATTGACCGCCGTGCCGCCGCCCATCTGGCCCACGGTCAGGCTCGCGCCCTTGGGCAAAAATGGCGAGGCCGGGTCAGCGGCCGCCGCCAGGTCCTCCGACAGCTTGAGCAGATAGGCCAGCAGCCGGATCGCCGCCATATTGGCCGAGACGCCCATGTGGGTCAGGCTGGAGTGTGCCTCGTGGCCGGTCACCGTGACCTTGTAGGCGGTGATGCCCTTGTGGCCGCTGATCGCCTGCATGTCGGTGGGCTCGCCGACCAGGACGGCGGCGATGGGCGGCACGGATCGGGCCAGCTCCTCGATCAGGAACGGCGCGCCCAGGCAGCCGACCTCCTCGTCATAGGAAAAGGCCAGGTGGATGGGCCGCTTCAGCGGGGCGGCGGCAAAGCGGGGCAGGGCCGCCAGGGCCAGGGCCAGGAAGCTCTTCATGTCGCTGGTCCCGCGCCCATAGAGCCGCCCGTCCCGCCGGGTCACGACCCACGGATCTGAGGTCCACGCCTGGCCGTCCACCGGCACCACATCGGTGTGGCCCGACAGCACGACGCCGCCTTCGACCACCGGCCCGACGGTGGCGATCAGGTTGGCCTTGGTGCCCTCTGGGTTGGGCACGCGGCGCGAAGCGATCCCGTGCCGGGCCAGCAGGGCCTCGGCGTAGGCGATCAAATCGAGGTTCGAATCCCGCGAGGTGGTGTCGAACGCGACCAGATCGGTCAGCACCTCAATGGCCCGGTCGGCCAGCTGCTCGGCGGTGGACATGGGCGAACGATAGACCAGGGTTGGGGTTTGGGGAAACGGGTTTGAGGGCGGCAAGAAAGTCAGAAAAACAAAAAGGTCACGAAGGAGGCACGAAGGACACGAAGGGGCCGGGGTTAGTGCTTCTCATCTCAGGAATTGTCCCAGGAATGATTGATCGCGGCGTAGCCGCCGCAATTTGAAGAGGGCCTGGGCCTACCTGGGTGATCGCGAAGACCTTTGTGATCTTCGTGCCTCCTTCGTGACCTTTGTGTTTTTCTTACTTTCTTGCCGCCTCTCACCGCGCTAGAGCCCCCGGCCATGCCTGATAGTCCGCTGATCATGACCCTGTCCTGCCCCGACCAGCCGGGGATCGTGGCGCGCGTCTCCGCCTTCCTGTTCGAGCGCGGCTGCAACATCCTAGATGCTCAGCAGTACGACGACGTGGAGACAAAGACCTTCTTCATGCGCGTGGTGTTCACGACCGGCGCCGCCGCGGGGCCGCAGACCTTTCCGACCAAGGCGATGAAAGCCGTGGCCGAGAGCAAGGCCGAGCCCGCCGATGCCGAATCCCTGAGCGCCCAGTTCGAGACCCTGGCCGCCGGCTATGACATGCGCTGGTCGCTGCGGCGCGCGGCTGAAAAGCGCAAGGTGCTGATCCTGGTGTCCGGCTTTCACCACTGCCTGGCCGACCTGCTCTACCGCGCCCGCATCGACGAGCTTCCCATGGATGTGGTCGCCGTGGCCTCCAACCACGAGCGGGCGACCTTCTCCGACATCGACCTGGGGCCAATCCCGTTCCACTATCTGCCGGTGACGCCCAAGACCCGCTTCGACCAGGAGGCGGCTCTTCTTCGCCTCATCGAAGAGTCCGGCGCCGAGATCGTGGTGCTCGCCCGCTATATGCAGATCCTGTCGCCGGGCCTGGCCGCCAAGCTGGAAGAGCGCTGCATCA
>CAZJBC010000054.1:0-12480 GCA_964543805.1 uncultured Brevundimonas sp. | reverse complement strand
TGGGCCTGTTCCAGTTGCTGGTTCAGTTCGGAGAAACGATCCGCCAGTTCAGGATCGCTGCGCGAGCCCAGCATGATTTCGATCCGGGCGACGCCGGTGGGGCCCTTCATTTCCGACCACAATATGTCGACCAGCCTGTCCAGCTGTTCGTGATCATCAGCGACGTCTTCCAGGCCCTTGCGATGCACCTCGCTGCGACGATCCCGGATGTAGCGTGACACGGCGATGATCAGATCCGCCTTGGTCGAGAACTGGTGCAGCAGGGCGCCGCGGCTGACGCCGGCGTGGGCGATGACCACATTGGTGCTCGTGGCGTGATAGCCATAGCGGTACAGGCAATCGATGGTGGCCAGGATCAACTTGTCGCGCATGCGCGCGCTGCGCTCGGCATTGGGGACCCGGGCCGGCTTTTGTTTCTGGTTCTGTGAGCCAGGCTCCGCCAAGATCAGTCCCTCTCGGACCGTCCTGGATTGCGATCCCCCTTTTTCGTAGCGGGTGCAGAAGTTTGCGCAAGGCGCCTGGCCGCGGTCAGCCTATGCGGTCGATGTTGGTCTTGAAGGAAATGGTGGACGCGACAGGGATTGAACCTGTGACCCCCTCGATGTCAACGAGGTGCTCTCCCGCTGAGCTACGCGTCCGCCGGACTGATCGGCTGGTCAGGAAGTGGGGCGGTATATCGCCCGGCCCCGGCCGGCGCAAGGCGACTCTAGGCCGGGACCTCAAAGGCTTGCGGCGGCAAGCCGGCCTGGACGCGTTCGAACATGGTCCGGTAGGCCGCCTCCAGATGGCGGGTATAGGCCGCGGTCTGGAACAACGGGCTTTTGTGGACGTCGGTTCGCGTTCGCTCGCGCAAGGCGGCCATCCGCGCCGGGTCCTTGGCCAGGTCCACAGCCAGATCCTCATAGTCGACCAGGCTGCGGGTCGCCAGTTCGCCAAGGCCCGCGGCCCGGACCAGGCTTGCGCCGACGCGACTGGGGAAGGTGTCGCCTTCGCACGTCAGCACGGGCAGGCCCGCCCACAGGGCGTCGCTGGCGGTGGAGTGGGCGTTGTAAGGCCAGGTGTCGATGAACAGGTCTGCCAGGCGGTGACGGGCCAGGTGATCGGCCCGGGAGTCGAGCCGGGGTGCAAAGACCAGCCGGCCAGGGTCGACGCCGCGCGCCTGCGCCTCGCGCCGCAGATTGGTCTGCGCCGCCTCGCCGCTGTCCATCAGCCAAAGGGCGCTGCCGGGCGTGCGATTCAGGATGCGCATCCACGCGGCAAAGATGTCAGGCGAGATCTTGCGCGAGGCGTTGTAGGCCATGAACACAAAGCCATCCTGCGGCAGACCTGCTTCGGCGCGGACAGGCGTGGCGTCGGCGATCTGGCCCTTGTCGTCCGTCGGCTGATAGCTGTTGGGCAGCCAGGCGAGCTTTTCCACATAGTAACGGGCGTCAGCCTCGGGGACGACCTGACGGTCGGCGATAAGATAGTCGACGTAAGGCGCTCCCAGCGATCCAGGATAGCCGTGATAGTTCACCTGCACCGGCGCCGGTCGGCCGGTCAGCACATCGGGCCGCCCGTTGACCGTATAGCCGCTCAAACTGACCAGGATGTCGATGTCGCGGCCGCGAACCAGCTGGGCGATGGCCAGGTCGTTGAGATGAGCCACTTCCAGGAAGGCGTCGAAGGCCGGAATGATCCGCTGACGGATCGGCTGATCCATCGGCGGCGAACAGGAAAAGCCGACAATTTCGAAGGCGTCTCGGTCATGGGCTTCCAGCACGCCCGCCAGCAGATGGGCTACCGGGTGATCGTGAAAATCCGACGAAAGATAGCCGATGCGGATCTTGCCCGGGCGACGCGGCTCGCCGTTCCACAAGGCCGGGCGCTGCGGATGATTGCGGCGGGCGAAGGTGCGAGCGCACTGGTCCTGATCGGCGATCGAATTGGAATAGTACATGAAGTTCAAAGGACTGGTGGCCGGATTCCCTGCCTTCACCAGCTGAGTGACCAGCGCCTTCATGGCCTCGTACCCACGCCAGTCGCACTTGCTCAGGCGATCGTAGACCTGGTCCTGATAGTCATTGGCGAACTCGGGCGAAAACAGGATGGCTCGGCGGATATATTGGCTGGCCTCGTCGTAGCCGCCCTGCTCCCAGACGACCTGGCCAAGCAGATAATGTGCGGCGGCGAAATCCGGCCACGCCATAATGACGGCGGCGAAGGCCCGCGCCGCATCGTCGAGCCGGCCCAGTTGACGGAAGGCGACGCCCAGATTGATCAGCGCCGGCGGAAAGTTCGCGTCGGCTGCGATCGCCGTCTCGAACCAGGAAACCGCCGTATGGGGATCCAGCCTGGCCAGCGCCATGACCCCCAGCCGGTCGGCAGCTGGCGCCTGCTTGGGATCGGTCGCCAGGATTTCAAGGTACAGGCGCTCGGCCTCGTCCGTCCGGCCATCGGCTTCGCAGAGCATGGCGGTTTCGAACTTGGTCTTCAGGATTGCAAGACTGGACACGGGGCCTCTCAGATCGCCTCGATCGAAATATGGTCCGGCGACAGGCCGGCTTGCTGGCGCTCGTACATGGTCTTGAACGCCGCCTCCAGATGCCGCGTGTAGTTGGCCGTCTGAAAGAGAGCGCTTTTCGGCGCCTGGGCTTCTGTCCTGGCGCGCAGGACGGCCAGCCTGGAGCGGTCATTGGCCAGCTGTGCGATCAGGTCTTCGTAGTCGGTCACAGTCTCGCAAATCAGCTCGGGCAGTCCCGCCGCGGTCAGCAGGCCTGCGCCAACCCGGCCCGGAAAGGTCGTTCCCCGGCAGGTCACCACCGGCACGCCGGCCCAAAGGGCGTTAATCGCGGTGGCGTGGGCGTTGTACGGCAAGGTGTCGATGAACAGGTCGGCCAGCCTGTGCCGGGCGATGTGATCGGCAAGCGCCGCCTCGCCGCGCGCGAAGATCAGCCGCGCCGGGTCGACGCCCCGGCCTTGCGCCTCGCGCCTCAGATTGTCGCGCGCCTCGGGTCCCGCGTCCTGAAGCCAGAGAACCGCGGCGGGCGCGCGGGCCAGAATGCGCATCCAGGCAGCAAATATCCGAGGGGTGATTTTCTGTGTGCGATTATAGGCCATCAGCACCACGGCCCCGTCGGGCAGGCCCTGCTGGGCGCGGCCGGGCGTCGCGGACGATATCTCGGCCTTATCGTCGGTGGGGTGATAGCTGTCCGGCATCCAGACAATCTTTTCGTCGTAGAAGCGAGTCTGGTCCGCCGGGATGACATGCCGGTCGGCGATCAGATAGTCCATGTAGGGCGCGCCATAGGTCCCCGGATAACCCAGATAACCGACCTGCAGGGGCGCGGGCTTGCGGGCCAGGATGTCGGTACGGCACTCGCCGGTGTAGCCCTTGAGGCAGATGGCGATGTCGATCTGACGCTCGCGGATCAGGCCAGCGATGGCTTCGTCGCTCATGGCCTCCACCTCGCAGACGGCGTCGAAGGAAGCCTCGATACGCCGGCGCACCTGGCTGGAATCCGGCGCTCCGAACGACATGGCGGTCAGTTCAAAGGCGTTTCGGTCATGATGTTCCAGCACGCCGGCTATGACATGGGCGACCGGATGATTGCGAAAGTCTGACGTCAGATAGGCCAGGCGAATCTTGCGGCCGCGCGGGTGCGGGCCTGAACAGAGCGGCGTCCTCGCTCGACAATGGTCGGCGGCGTATTTGCGGCTCTCCTTGGCGATTGCTTCGGCCGAGTCGCTGACCAGCATCAGATTCATCGGCGAGAACAGGGCGCGCTTGGCCGAGGCGGCGGCGGTTTCCATAAACCGGACCAGGTTCGGCCAGTCGCCCCATTCGCAGCGTTCGAAATATCCATACAGGCTTGCGCCCAGCGGTCCGACCAGGCCGGGCTCCAGCGACGCGGCCCGGTCAAGGCTGGCGACGGCGCCGTCGATGTCGCCGTGCTCCAGACGGCTGAACCCCAGCCAGTAGAAAGCCGCCGCACAGGTCGGATCGTCGGCCGCCGCCTGGGCGAACACCTCCTGCGCCTCGGCCTCAAAACCCTGGCCGCGCAGCACCATGCCCAGCGACACCCGCGCCCCGGAATGGGCAGGGTCAAAACTGATGGCGGCGCGGTAACAGGCGGCCGCCGCTTCGGCCTGACCGGACATGAAGGCAAGGTCGCCCAGACCCTTGGCGGCGGGGGCATGGGTCGGCGCCTCGGCCAGGACGGCGCGGAACAGGCGGTCCGCCTCGCCCAGCCGGCCGGCCGCCAGGTGGCTCAGCGCTGCTTCGTACCGGGCAGTGATGATCGAGCCTGTCAAAGCAATTTCCGGTGGCGCCGTCCGGTTCTGCGATTGCCGCATTCGCCCCGGCAATTCAAGGCGCTATCGGTCCAGAGCGGCCACGTCGAACCCCTTGGGCGCGCTTGCCGACTGACTGCGCGCATGCATGGCGCGATAAGCGGCCTCAAGGTCGCGGGTATATTGTGTGGTGTCGAACAAGGGACTTTTCGGCGCCGCTTCGCTGACCCGGGCGCGCAGGGTGGCCAGGCGGGCGGGGTCCTCCGCCAAGTCGACAATCAGCGCCTCGTAGTCTTCCAGATTCTCACAGACAAGTTCGGGAAATCCGGCGGCGGTCAGCAAGCTGGCGCACACCCGGCCCGGGAAAGCCCCGCCTCGGCAGGTCACCACCGGCAGGCCGAACCACAGCGCGTCGCTGGCGGTTGTGTGGGCGTTGTAGGGCAGAGTGTCGATGAACAGGTCCGCCAGATGATGGCGCGCCAGGTGGGCCTCCCGGGACGAGAGGCGGGGCGCGAACACCAGCCGGGTCGGATCAATTCCGGCCGCTACCGCCTCGCGCCCAAGATTGCCGCAAGCAGCCTCGCCTCCATCGGCCAGCCACAAGACGGCCTTGGGAACGCGCCGGAGCACATTCATCCAGGCGGCGAACATCTGAGGGGCGATCTTGCCCGGCTGGTTATAGGCCATCAGCACGATGGCTTCGTCGGGCAGCCCTTCGGCCTGGCGGGTCGAGACCGGCGGGCCGCGAAAGGTCGTATCGTCGGTCGGATGATAGCAATGCGGCATCCAGGCGATCTTTTCGGAGTAGAGCCGCGTTTCGGGGGGCGGAATCACGATCCGGTCGGCGATCAGATAGTCGACGAACGGCGCGCCCATGGATCCTGGAAAACCGAGATAGCTGACCTGGACGGGCGCGGGACGCCAGCTGAGGATTTGTGGACGGGCGCGATAGGCATAGCCGCTGAGATTCACCAGCACGTCGATCTCGCGCTCATGGATCAGGCGGGCAATGGAGGCATCGTCGAAATCCTTGATATTCAGGAATGTGTCGAAGGCGGCGACCACCCGATCACGGATCGGGCTGGGATAGGCCGGACAATAGGAGAAGGCCGTCAGCTCAAACTGGTCGCGGTCGTGGTGCTCCAGAACGCCGATGATCGCATGGGCGACGGCATGGTCGTAAAAATCTGACGCCAGATAGCCCAGGCGAATTTTCCCCGGTCTTCGCGTGCGGCGTTTCTCCAAGGGCGGCATCGCCGGATACCGACGGCCCGCCAATCGACCGCTGGCGCAGTGATCGGCCGCCAGATTGGACGCATACATGAAAGCGATGGGATCGATGTTGGCGACTGCGCCTCGCACCAGCCGCGTCGCCAGGGCCGCGGCCTCGTCGTAGCCGCGCCAGTCACAGTTGGACAGCCGGCCGATCTGGTCGTTCTGAAAGGCGGAGGAGAAGGCCGGATCCAGCGCCATCGCCCGGCCAAGACTCTGGGCCGCAGCGGCAAAATCACCCCCGTCCCACAAAAACAGCCCCAGCATCTGATGAGCGGGCGCATAGCGTGGCGCGCGCAACGCCGCGGCCTCAAAAGCAGCCCTGGCCTCCGGCCGCCGTTTCAGCTGTTGAAGCGCAAGGCCCAGATTCACTCTGGCCGGCGTGAACCCCGGATCGATGGTCAAGGCCCGTTCAAACCATGTCAGGGCCGCTGCCGCATCAGCCCGGCCCAGCGCCAGGGCGCCAAGACGATCCGCCGGCTGCGGCATTTTTGGATCGTCAACCAACAGTTCGCGGTAAAGCCGTTCGGCCTCGGCGGCGCGCCCCTGGCTTTCAAAGGTCAGAGCCCGTTCGAATTTGATCTTACTGAACACCGCCGTCAGCCCGCCGCCACGGCAAAGCTCGCCGGCGGCAGGCCCGCCTGGTTTCGCTCGTACATGGTTTTGTACGCGGTCTCCAAATGCCGGGTGTAGTCTGCCGTCTGGAAGAGCGGGCTTTTCGGGGCCCGATCTCCAACCCGCCGCCGCAAATCCCTCAGCCGGGCAGGGTCGCGTGCCAGGCTGACGACAAGATCTTCGTAGGCTTCGAGATTTTCGCACACCAGCTCGGGAAACCCGGCGGCGGTCAGCAGGCTGGCGCAAACGCGCCCCGGAAACGTCGCACCGCGGCACGTCACAACCGGAAGCCCGGCCCACATGGCGTCGCTGGCGGTCGCGTGCGCGTTGTATGGCAGGGTGTCGACAAAAAGATCGGCCAGCTTGTGGCGCGCGATGTGTTCGGGGCGGGTCGCCGTGCGCCTGGCGAATATCAGACGTTCCGGCGCAACACCTCTGGCGTGGGCCTCGCGCCTCAGGTTGGTCTGGGCCGTAGCTCCGCCGTCTTGCAGCCACAGAACACTGTCGGGGACCCGTTTGAGAATCTGCATCCACACTTCAAGAATCCCAGGCGATATCTTGTGCGCGCGGTTGTAGACCATGAGCACAAATGCCCCGTCAGGCAGGCCCTCATTCCGGCGCGACTGCGGGCGATCGTCGATTGGCGCCTTATCGTCGGTTGGCTGATAGGAATGCGGCATCC
Source organism: uncultured Brevundimonas sp. (assembly GCA_964543805.1). GTDB lineage: Bacteria > Pseudomonadota > Alphaproteobacteria > Caulobacterales > Caulobacteraceae > UBA5005. The sequence goes on along the minus strand of CAZJBC010000054.1, from coordinate 5,639 downwards.
AAACGATCTGCTCGTCATATAGCCCGATATCCGGCGGTGGAATGACGTGCCGGTCGGCAATCAGATAGTCGATGTAGGATGCGCCCATCGTGCCTGGATAGCCCTGGTAATTCACCTGAACGGGCGCCGGACGCCGGGCCAGAATGTTTGGCCGGCAGTTGCCGGTGTAGCCACTGAGACTTATGGCGATGTCGATTTTGCGCTCGAAAAGCATGCGGGCCACGGCCTCATCGCCTTCCTGTTCCACTTCCAGAAAGACATCCACCGCGGCCTCAACCCGCCGCCGTACGTCACTGGAGTCGGGGTGACCATAGGATACCGCCGTCACTTCATAAGCCGTTCGATCATGAGATTCGAGAATGGCCGCGTTCAGGTGCGCCACCGGGTGATCGTGATAGTCCTGGGTGAGATAAGCGATTTTGATGCGCCCGGTGCGGGGGTGGGGCGCAACACAAAGCGGCTCAAGCGGCGGATGATAGGCGGCTGCGAGCAGCCGGCTGCAACGAGCGATTTGCGACTGGGAATGGCCGGTCATCATCAGGATCATTGGATCGAACAGAACCCTGGGGCCCGGAAGAGTGGCGTCGATGAAGCTCATGACCTTGGCCCAGCTTCGCCATTCGCAAGTCTCCAGAAAATCGTAGAGGCTACGGCTCAGTGCGCCGATAAGGTCGGGCTGGACCTTGACCGCTGTGTTCAGACTGGCGACCGCGCCCTTCAGGTCGCCAGCCTCCAGCAAGCCCCAGCCCAGCCAGTAGTGAGCCGGCCCGTACCGTGGATCATCGATGGCGGCCTGTTTGAAGGCGGCAAAGGCCTCAGCCTGGCGGCCCATGGCTTTCAGGGCTAGGCCCAACGAGACCCGCGCCGCGACCAAGCGGGGATCTGCGCTGAGGACGAGGGTGAAGTAGCGTGCGGCGCTGTCGTAAGCCTTGGCCAGCAGGGCAACCTCGCCCAGACCTTGCAAAGCCGGCGTACAGGACGGCTGCTCGGCCAGTACGGACCGATAAATTCGTTCGGCCTCCGCAGTCTGCCCGGCGAAAAGGTGAGCCCGTGCGGTTTCGCATCGAGTCACGGTCAATAGATCCATCACCGATGATCCCTTTCTCGCCAATACCAGATATCTGACCTATCGCATCCGGAACGCAACAGACGCGAGCAACCTTCAGCAGGTCAGCTCAGGCCGGAACTGCGAAACTTTCCGGCGGCAGGCCGGCTTGGCTGCGTTCATACATGGTGCGGAAAGCCGCCTCGAGATGACGGGCGTAGCGGGCGGTCTGAAACAAGGGGCTTTTCGGCGCCTGCTTCTCCACCCTGGCCCGCAGGTCGGCCAGGCGGGCCGGATCGCTGGCCAGGGCCACGGCCAGTTCCTCGTAGTCGCTCAAAGTCTCGCAGATCAGTTCGGGAAAGCCGGCCGCCGTCAAAAGGCCGGCGCATACCCGTCCCGGAAACGCCGAGCCGATGCGGGTAATGACCGGCAGGCCGGCATAGAGCGCGTCGCTGGCGGTAGCGTGCGCATTGTAGGGCGTAGTGTCCAGGAACAGATCGGCCAGCCTTTGCCGGGCCAGATGGTCCCCCCGGGAATCGACACGGGTCGCGAACACCAGCCGGTCGGGCGCAACGCCCCGGGCGGCCGCTTCACGCCGCAGATTGCCCTGCGCAACCGGCCCGCCATCCTGCAGCCACAGCACGCTGCCGGGCACGCGGCTCAAGATGCGCATCCACACATCGAACATCATCGGCGAGACCTTGTGCATGCGGTTGTAGCCCATGAACACAAACCCGCCCGCCGGCAGGCCCTGGCTGGCCCGGGTCGGCGTCTGGGCGCTGATCGCCAGCTTGTCGTCGGTCGGCTGATAGCTGTGCGGCATCCAGACCACCTTCTCATCATAGAAGGGCGTCTGGTCTTTGGGGATCACGACCGGATCGCCGATGATATAGTCGATATAGGACGCGCCCATGGTGCCGGGAAAGCCGTGGTAATTGACCTGAATGGGCGCCGGCCGGCGAGCCAGAATCTCGGGCAGGCAATGGGTCGTATAGCCGTTCAGAGTGATGGCGATGTCGATCTGACGCTCGGCGATCGCTCTGGCCATGGCTTCCTCGCCGGCCTTTTCCATGTCGCAGAAATGGTCAAACGCCCGCTCCAGCCGCTCTCGGGTCGGGCCTGGCTGGTTGGGCCCATAGGAAATCGCCGTCAGTTCAAAGGCGTTGCGGTCGTGGGCCTCCAGCACGCCGACCAGCAGATGGCTGACCGGATGCTCATAGAAATCGGTGCTGATATAGGCGATCCGGATCTTGTCACGGCGCGGATAGGGCCCAGCGCACAGCGGCGTTCCAGCTGGAAAATGGTCCCTGGCGAACATCCGCGCGCATTTGGCGATGGCCTCAGAAGACTCGTTGACCATCATCAGGTTCATTGGCGAATATAGCTGGTTAGGCCCTTCCAGCGCTTCGCCCATGAAGCTCGTCAACACATCCCAGGTGCGCCATTCGCAAGTTTCCAGGAAGTTGTAGAAACTGTGGCCCAAGGGACCGATCAGGTCCGGCTTCAGGCCCAGCGCCTTGTGCAAACTGGCCAGGGCGCCGGTCCGGTCGCCCCGCGCCAGCTGCGCCAGGCCCAACCAGTAAAAGCCCATCGCGTAGGTCGGATCATCCAGGGTCGCCTTCTCGAACGCCGTATAGGCTTCGGCGCGCCGGCCCATCCACTGCAGCGCCAGGCCCAGCGAGACCAGAGCGGGCGTGAGGGTCGGGTCTATCTGCAGGGCGGCGCCATAATATTCGGCCGCGTCGGGATAGACCTCGGCCAGGAACGCGATTTCACCCATGCCCTGCATGGCGGGCGCATAGTCCGGATTGTCGGCCAATACGCTGCGGAACAGCCGTTCGGCCTCGCCCGGCCGCCCCGCGTACAGATGGCTGCGGGCCGCGTCGCAGCGGGCCTTGAGCGATGAATCGGGGGTGGAAGCGCCGGGCGTTGTCATCGATCCGGCGATAGCCGCACCAGGGCGGCCATGGCAAGGGCGGGACTGTTACGCCGCCTTGCACATCCGCTCCACCTCGGCGACGATTTCGCGCAGGTGGATGGGTTTGGACAGCACTTTGGACCCGGCCGGCGCGGTATCCTTGGCCGACAGGGCGACCGCTGCAAAGCCGGTGATGAACATGATCCGCAGGTCCGGCTGACGCGCAGCGGCCTGGCGGGCGACCTCTATGCCGTCAACGCCGGGCATGACAATGTCGGTCAGCAGCAGGTCCCATGGCTCGTCCAGGTGCAGCATGGCCTCATCGCCGTCGGCGCAGGCGGTCACCTCATAGCCCGCCCGCTCCAAAGCCCTGGCCAGAAAGCCGCGCAGGGAGTCATCGTCTTCGGCGAGCAGGATGCGGGTCATGGTTCTAAGAGCCCCAACGGTTGGCGCGCTACAAGGCGCGTGTTCGGGGTGACCCTATTTCAGACCCTTTAATCACGCGTGAACCTTAAGCGACACCCGCCTCAACCTCAAAGCTGCGCGGCGCCAGCCCCGCCTGGCTGGCGTCGAACATGGCCTGGAAAGCCGCCTCCAGGTGGCGGGTGTAGCGGGCGGTGTCGAAGACTGGCGAGGCGCGCACATGGGTCTCGACCCGCCGGCGCAAATCGGCGAGGCGGACTGGGTCCTGCGCCAGAGCAACCGCCAGCGCTTCGTAGTCGGCCAGGCTTTCGGTCACCATTTCCGGCAAGCCGCCCTCGATCAGCAGGCTGGCGCAGACGCGGCTGGGGAAAGCTCCGCCCAGGCAGGTCATGACCGGAAGTCCGGCCCACAGGGCGTCCAGCGCCGTCGAATGGGCGCCATAGGGGGCGGTGTCGATGAACAGGTCGGCCAGGCGATGACGGGCCAGATGCTCGGCGCGGTCGGGCAGGCGCTGGGCGAAGACCAGGCGTTCGGGCGATATGCCCCGCGCGGCGGCCTCGGCGCGCAGGTTGGCGGCCGCCTCGTCGCTGCCGCCGGTGAGCCACAGAACAGACCCCTTCACCCGGCCCAGGATTCGCATCCAGCGGCTAAACATGCCGGGATCGATCTTGCGCGTGTGATTGTAGGCCATGAAGACAAAGGCCTCTTGCGGCAGGCCGGCCTCAGCCCGGCTGCCTGGCGTTGCGATCTGCGCCCGGTCGTCGGCGGCATGATAGCAATGGGGCATCCAGGCGATCTTTTCGTCGTAGTGCTCGACCTCTGCAGGCGGCAGCACATGGCGGTCGGCGACCAGATAGTCCATCCACGGCGAGCCCATCGAGCCGGGATAGCCCAGGTAGTTGACCTGAACGGGCGCCGGCCGATGGGCCAGGATCCCTGGCCGGCTGCCCAAGGTAAAGCCATCGAGGGACACCAGGATGTCGATGTCATGACGCGCGATCTCGGCGGCGGCGGCGGCGTCATCCAGATGCCCGATGTCCAGGAGGTGTTCAAAACTCGGAACTAGCCGGTCCATGATCGGATATTGCGCGGGCGGGCTGTGCGAAAAGGCGAAGACTTCGAACCTGTCGTGATCGTGCCGCTCCAGCACTCCGGCGATCACATAGGCGACCGGGTGATCACAGATTGTGGATGTCAGATAGCCGATGCGGATTCGCTTCCCGCGCGGGCGCTGTCCCTGAACCATCGGCGCCGAGGCGGGAAAGCGCTCGGCGGCATAGGCCCGCGCGGCCACCGCCTGGTCGGCGGCCGAATCGGTCAGGAACATCGGCATCATCGGCTGCCACAGCGCCTGGCCCGAGCGGATGCGCTTGACCAGCAGGGCGACGATGCGCTCATAGCCCTTCCAGTCGTTCAGATTGAACCGCCGGGAATTTATGGTCTCGATATGGGCCGCCAGCTCCGGGGAAAGGTCGATGGCCGTCTGATAGCTTTTGACGCAGGCGCGCTCATCGCCGCGCATCCGCTGGATTTCACCCACCAGAAAATGGGCCAGAGCGTTGCCCGGTTGCTGAACGAGCGCGCGTCGCACCCACTTCAGCGCCTCATCCTGCTCGCCGGCGTTATGCAGGATATCAGCCAGATTGATCTGGGCCGAATGGCGCGATGGCTCGAGCCGCAGGGCCTCTTCATACAGGCGCCGCGCGGTGACCTCGTCGCCGCGGAACACCGCGATCAGCCCCAGCCCCTCCATGGACCCCACATCCTGCGGACTGAGGGCCAGAACCTGGCGATACAGCGCCTCGGCCTCGTCAGGGCGGCCGGCGTTCCAGTAGGCGCGAGCGTTGGCGCGGCGGGCTTCGATGTCGGGATTCTGAAACATCAGGCGGCTGGCTCCACGGCAAAGGACCGGGGCGCAGCGCCGCTGCTGCGAATCTCGTGCATGGTTCGAAAAGCGTTCTCGAGATGGCGGACATAGCGGGCGGTGTCGAACAAAGGCGTTGTTCGCACGCCGCCCTGAACGCGGGCGCGAACCTGGGCCAGCCGCTCGGGCCGGGTGGCAAGGGAAATAGCCAGGGACTCGTAGTCAGCCAGGGTCTCGGTGATCATGTCCGGCAGACCCGCCACGCTCAGCAACCCGGCGCAGACCCGGCCCGGGAAGGTGGTTCCGCGGCAGGTGACCACCGGCAGGCCCGCCCACAGCGCGTCGCTGGCGGTGGAGTGGGCGTTATAGGGCAAGGTGTCGAGGAACAG
>CAZJBC010000053.1:0-12524 GCA_964543805.1 uncultured Brevundimonas sp. | reverse complement strand
CTCGACGGCCGTGGCCTTTGTCGTCGCTGGCTGCGGGATCAAGGTCGCCAAGCACGGCAACCGGGCGCTCTCGTCCAGATCGGGTACGGCGGACGTTCTGGCGGCCCTGGGCGTCAATCTGAACGCGACGGCGGACCAGCAGCGCGCCTCGCTGGACAAGGCCAATATCTGCTTCCTGTTCGCGGTCGCTCACCACGGCTCCATGCGCCACGTCTCGCCGATCCGCGCCGAGCTGGGCTTCCGGACCCTGTTCAACCTGCTCGGGCCCCTGACAAATCCCGCCGGCGCCAAGCGGCAGATGCTGGGCGTGTTCGACTCCAAATGGGTCAAGCCGCTGGCCGAGGTGCTGGGGGCCCTGGGCGCGGAAAAAGCCTGGGTCGCGCACGGCGCCGGCATGGACGAACTGACGACGGCTGGCGAGTCTTCCGTCGCCGAATGGAAGGAGGGCCGGGTCAATCTGTTCACGGTCAGTCCTGAAGCCGTCGGGTTGCCGCGGGCCACGATTCAGGACCTCAAGGGCGGCGATCCGGAGTTCAACGCCGCAGCGCTGCTGCGTCTTCTGGATGGCGAGAAGGGTCCCTACCGCGACATCGTCCTGCTCAACGCCGGTGCCGCCCTGCTGGTCGCCGACAAGGCCGAGACGCTCAAGGACGGCGTGGTCATGGCTGCCGCCACGATCGACCAGGGCCGTGCGGCGGCAGCCTTGAAGACCCTCGCCGAGGCTTCGAATGGATGAGCGGCTGAAGCTCTATACCGCCGTGCGCAACTCGGCCGGCGAGCGCGTGCGGATTGCGCTGAACCTCAAAGGGCTGGACTGGGACTTTGTCTCCGTGCCGGACATGGACAAGGCTGGATATGCGAAGGTCAATCCGCAGGGCCTGATGCCGGCGCTGGCCGTCGACGGCCGGATCATCGGCCAGTCCGGGGCGATCCTGGACTATGTCGAGCGCCGCTGGCCGCAGCCGCCCCTGTTGCCCGCCGATCCCTTCCTGCGCGCTCAGGCCTTGGCGTTCGGCCAGTATGTCGCCGCCGAGATGCACGCGGTGACGGTCAGCCGGGTCGGGCTCTATCTGGAGACCGACATGGGCCAGGACGCGGCCGGAGTCAGCCGGTGGCTACAGCACTGGAACCGCATCGGCTTTGGCGTTCTGGAAGACATTCTGGCGCGGCGTGAGAAAGATTGGCGGTTTTGTTTCGGCGACGAACCTGGCTGGGCGGACCTGCACCTAATCCCACAGCTGCGCAACGGGCGGCGCTTTGAACTCGATCTTGCGCCCTATCGCCGTCTTTTGGAGGTGGAAGGCTCCTGCGAGGTCCTGCCCGCCTTTATCGCCGCCGCGCCGGACAACATGCCCGGATTTCAGTAGCCCCGCGCGCCGGGTGCGAATATCACGGGCCAGCCCATGACCGACATCCTCGCCCGCATCGCCGACTACAAGCGCACCGACGTCGCCGCCCGCAAGGCTGCGCGACCCGAGGTCGATACGTCGGTGGCCACTGCGCCGCGCGGGTTTGCCGCCGCCCTTCGCTCCCGCCATGCGCCCGGCCAGCTGGCGCTGATCGCCGAGATCAAGAAGGCCAGCCCGTCCCGCGGCCTGATCCGTGAGGATTTCAATCCGCCCTCGCTTGCCCAGGCCTACGAAGCCGGCGGCGCGGCCTGCCTGTCTGTCCTCACCGACACCCCCAGCTTCCTGGGCGACGACGCTTATCTGGTCTCCGCGCGGGCCGCCTGCGCCCTGCCCTGCATCCGCAAGGACTTCCTAGTCGACGTCTGGCAGGTGGCCGAATCACGGGCGCTGGGGGCTGACGCCATCCTGGTCATCCTGGCCATGGTCGACGATGTTCTGGCCGCCGACCTGCTGCGCGAGGCGCATCGATTCGGCATGGATGCGCTTGTCGAGGTGCATGACGAGGCCGAGATGGCCCGCGCCGGCGCTCTGGGCGCCACTTTGGTGGGCGTCAACAACCGCGATCTGAAAACCTTCAACGTCGACCTGGCCGTGACCGAACGCCTGGCTCCGCTCGCGCCCGCAAACGCTTTGCTGGTAACGGAAAGCGGCATCTACACCCCCGCCGATGTGGCCCGGCTGGAGGCCTGCGGCGCGCGCGCCATGCTGGTCGGCGAGAGCCTGATGCGGCAGACCGACGTGACGGCCGCGACCCGCGCCCTGCTGGCGTTAGGTTGACATTAACCGGGAACACCTAGAGAACATAGCAACAACGTTTGCGCTTTGTTCCTGAGGTTTTCATGCTGACCCGTAAGCAACACGAACTGCTCATGTTCATCCACGAGCGGATCAAGGAGACCGGAGTCTCGCCCTCGTTCGACGAGATGAAGGATGCCCTGGACCTGGCATCCAAGTCCGGCATCCACCGGCTGATCACCGCTCTGGAAGAACGCGGCTTCCTGCGCCGCCTGGCCCACCGGGCCCGGGCGCTGGAGGTCATCAAGCTGCCGGCCCAGGCGACGACCGCCGCGCCCGCCAAGGGCCGACAGGCCTTCAAGCCGCAAGTGGTGGAAGGCGACAACATCCCCGCCCACGCCGCCAACGACACCCGGGAGCTGCCTGTCCTGGGCAAGATTGCGGCCGGCACGCCCATAGCCGCCATCCAGCACGAGCGCGACCGGCTGATCGTGCCCGAGACCATGCTGGGCGCCGGCGAGCACTATGTGCTCGAGGTGCAGGGCGATTCCATGATCAACGCCGGAATCTTCGACGGCGATCATGTGATCATCAAGAAGGGCGAAACCGCCAATACCGGCGAGATCGTCGTCGCTTTGGTCGATGGCGAGGAAGCCACCCTCAAGCGTCTGCGCCGTAAGGGCGCCTCCATCGCCCTGGAAGCCGCCAATCCGGCCTACGAGACCCGCATCTACGGTCCCGACCAGGTGCAGGTGCAGGGCAAGCTGGTCGGCCTCATCCGCCGCTATCACTAACTGTCCACGGGCGCTGGCCGCGTAGCGGCTGAGCCCAGACCATGCGCCCATCTCCATAGATCTCCACCGAGCCGCCGGCTGCGAACTGGCTGGCGGTAAGAACCCGCACGGCGCCGCAAGAGGCTGGCAGATCGACCGTTGCGCGTATCGCTAGCACGTCGGACGCGGCGCATAGCGCCTCCAGAGTCTCTGGCGGCGGCTTGCGCGTTGTCCACCAGACAGACAGCCGCGGATGGCCGCCGTAGGCCGCCTGACAGTACGACCCCGTGCAGTCGAACACGCCGCTGGCCGCCGCCTGGGCGTCGTCGGATCGGATGAGGCCGCGCCGCCGGCTCCAGAAATCAGCGGCGAACAGGCGATCGTCCGGGCGCATATAGACCGCCTCCTTATTCATGCGCACGGCCGCCTGCATGCCCTGGGCGTCGATCCAGGCGACCGGAGCTTCGGGCCGGGGCCAGAGCGATACGGCCAGCGCCGCAGGAAGGCCGATCCAGCGGCCCCTGCCCTTCCACAGGCACATCCACAGTATGCCCAGGAAGGCGATCGGCAGGGCGATCTGCGGCGCGCTGGCGACCAGCATGGTGGCGTGCGGCAGATGAGCGGTCCAGGCCGCGCCGGCCTGCAGGGTGTCGATCGACCCGCTTGCGATGGCCAGGAAGGGTTTGCCGAGGCCCAGGGGCTCCAGCGCCGCGCCGAGCGCCAGGGAGGGCATCATGATGAAACTGGCCAGGGGCTCGGCGGCCAGATTGGCCGGCAGACCGAACATCGCCACCCGGTTGAAGTGCTGGATGGAGTAGGGACCGGTCGCCAGGCCGGCGACGAAACTGGCGGACAGGCTGACGCCCAGCCACAGGCCGGCGTTCTGGACCAGGCGGATCGGCCAGGGCGTGTTGATTTCCCGCGGGGTGCGCGGCCAGACCTCGAACAGGGCGACCAGCGCCGCCGTCGCCGAGAAGGACATCTGAAAGCCGGCTTCGCCAACATCCTCCGGCTGGATGGCCAGAACGATAAAAGCGGCGATGGCCAGCGATCGCAGAGTGACTGCCTGACGGTCAGCCAGGATGGCGATAAAGGCCACCGCAGCGGTAATCGCCGCGCGCACGGCCGGAGACGGCGCGCCGGAAATCACCAGATAGATGGCGACGGCGACAAGCCCGAAGGTTGCCGCGACTTTCTTGCCGGACACGCGAAGGGCCAGCCACGGGATGGCGGCGACGAGCAGACGGATGGCGAAAAACACAAAGCCGCCGACAATGGCCATGTGGACGCCGCTGATCGATATGATGTGGGCAAGACCGGAATCGCGAAGGGCCTGCTGGGTGTCATCGTCGATTCAGGCCTCGTAGCCGGTGATCATGGCCACGCCCAGACCGCGTGAGGTTGGGCTCATATCAGCCGCGATTTGCTGCGCCAGGCTCCAGCGCGTCGCATTGACGCCCATCAGCACCTTCAGCCCCCAGGGCGGCGGCTTCAGGGTGACGATTTGCGGCTGCGTCAACGCCACGCCCACGCCGCCGATGCGATCGAACCAGGCGTTGCGGGCAAAGTCGTAGGCGCCCGGGCTGGCCGGCGGCGGAGGCGCATTGATCAGACCAGTGAAACGAACCGCGTTCCCGGGCCCGACCAGGGCGTCCTTGACGGTCACCCGGATCCTGGACGGCAGACGATCGGCGGAGAGGGCGCCGATGCTGGCAGGCGCGATGATCAGCCGCCCGCCGGACTCGCCGGGATTGGCGACATCGACCACCCAGCCGGTTATCTGCACAGCCCCGGTCGCCGGCGCTATGGGCCCGGCGACGCTTGCGGTGCGCGCCTTGCCGGCCGCAAAACCAAGGGCCGCACAGGCGATCAGGACTGCCGCCACGGCCCAGGCCCGGTTCATCCCCGCCCGTCGGATAACAACAACAACCACGAGCGCAACGACGAGAGGCGCGAGAACCTCGACCCAGCCAGGCTCGGTCTTGAGCCCCAGATAGGCGCCCGCGCCGATCCCCATGGCGACCGGAGACCAAAGCGCGCCACGGCCTGCCTGAGCCGCCAGACCCGAACGCAGCGCCAGACGCAGCCGCTGGAACGACAGCAACCCCGTAACCACCGCTGTCCGTTCACCTTCACCGAGTATGGCCGTCAAGGATGTCCCTCCCCGCGAGCCATAGGTCCGCAGAAAGCCGCATTGATCAAGCCCCCTTGCGGGAATAGCCTTGCTGCAAAGAACAAGACGGAGACCCAGGCCATGATCCGAAACCTCAATCGGCGTGACGCGTTCATTGTCGCTGGCGCCGGCGCGCTGGCGGCGGCCGGGTCGGCCCGCGCCCAGACGCCTGACGGCCTCATCCAGGTGACCCTGCACACCGATCAGGGCGATATCGTCCTGGCCCTGGAGTCAAAGAAAGCCCCAATCACCACGGACAACTTCCTGCGCTATGTGGACAACAAGCGCTATGATGGCGGGACGATCTACAGGGCGATGCGCTCTGAGCAGACCAAGGACTGGGGCCTGATTCAGGGGGGCTCTGACAAGAAGAAGCCGCGCTATCCCGGCATTCCTCATGAATCGACCGCCATGACCGGTTTGACCAATCGCGCGGGCGTCATCTCGCTGGCTCGCGGCGCGCCGGGCACGGGAACTTCGGACTTTTTCATCAGCGTTGGCGACATGAGCGGCCTGGACGCCCATCCCGATCAACCCGGCGACAACGCAGGCTTCGCCGCCTTTGGCCATGTGATCTCCGGCATGGACGTGGTCCTGAAGATCCAGGCCATGCCCACCAAGGCCGACGCCGAGGTCGAGGCGATGAAGGGCCAGATGCTGGAGAGCCCCGTCAATATCCTGACCGCGCGTCGGGTTACCACCTAGGAACAGGGCGGCGCCGGGTTATAAGGGCCGCCGCCCTTTGAGCCCGGACTCCTGAATGACCGCCAAACCCGTCGTTACCCGCTTTGCCCCCTCGCCGACCGGTTCGCTGCATATCGGCGGCGGGCGCACGGCCTTGTTCAACTGGCTCTACGCGCGTCACACCGGCGGCAAATTCCTGCTGCGAATTGAGGACACCGACCGGGAACGTTCGACGGAAGAGAACGTCCAGATCATCCATGACGGCCTGGGCTGGCTGGGCCTGGCGCCGGACGAGCCGCCGATTTCGCAGCATTCGCGGATCGAACGGCACAAGGAAGCCGTTCAGCAACTGCTCGACACCGGCCACGCCTACCGCTGCTACATGAGCGTCGAGGAACTGGCCGCCGAGCGCGAAATCGCCCGCGCCGAAGGCCGCGCCATCCGCTCGCCCTGGCGCGACCGCGACGTCGACGCCGGCTCCAACGCGCCCTACGTCATCCGCTTCAAAGGCCCGCTTGAGGGCGAAACCATTGTCGATGATCTGATCAAGGGGCCGGTTCGGTTCGCGAACAAGGAGCTGGACGACCTGGTTCTGCTGCGCACCAGCGGCGATCCCACCTACAACCTCGCCGTCGTCGTCGATGATCACGACATGGGCGTCACCCACGTCATCCGCGGCGACGATCACCTCAACAACGCCGCCCGCCAGAGCCTGATCTTCCAGGCCATGGGTTGGGAGCTGCCGGCTTTCGCCCACCTGCCGCTGATTCACGGACCGGACGGGGCCAAACTGTCCAAACGGCACGGCGCCCAGGCCGTCGGCGAGTTCGCCGAGATGGGCTATCTGCCTGAAGGCATGCGCAACTATCTGGCCCGCCTGGGCTGGGGGCATGGCGACGACGAAGTGTTCACCGACGAACAGGCCATCGCCTGGTTCGATGTGGGGGACGTGGTCAAGGCCCCTGCCCGGCTGGACTGGGCCAAGCTGAACCACATCAACAACCAGCATCTGCGCCGCGCCGACGATGCGCGCCTGGCCGCCCTGACGAGGCAGGCGCTGGAAGGCCAGGGCCAGCAACTGACCGCCGATGTGGACGACCGGCTGCGCCACGTTGTGGGTCTGGTCAAGGAGGGCGCGGCCACCATCCAGGAACTGGCCGGACTGTGCCTTTTTGCTGTGCGTGAACGCCCCTTACATATGGATGAAAAGACCCTGGGATTGCTCAGCGAAGAGACCCGCCAGCGGCTCGCGCGCCTGCGTGAATGGCTTGCCGATCATGCTGACTGGGCGCCTGAAAGCTTGGCTGCAGCGTTGAAATCCTTCGCAGAATCGGAAGGCGTCGGCCTGGGCAAGTTCGGCCCCGCGCTGCGCGGCGTTCTGTCCGGCGGGGCCGCCGCGCCAGACCTGGCCAGCGCCTTGTCCGCCCTAGGCCGCCAAGAAGCGCTTGGCCGGATCGACGATGTAATTTGCAGTGCACAATAAGTCGGTATATCGGCGTATTGAACATGGGCCGGGAGTGGTGAAATGACGGACAAGGCGACACTGACGATCGATGGCAAATCCTACGATTTGCCGATCATGAAAGGCTCAACGGGCCCGGACGTCATCGACGTTCGCAAGCTGTACGCCGACACCGACCGTTTCACCTTCGACCCGGGCTTCACCTCGACCGCCTCGTGCGAGAGCAAGATCACCTATATCGACGGCGACGCAGGCATTCTGCTGCACCGGGGCTATCCGATTGAGCAGCTGGCCGAAAAGTCGAGCTTCCTGGAAGTCTGCTATCTGCTGCTCTACGGCGAACTGCCGACGGCCTCGGAGTTCGAGAAGTTCGAGCACAACATCACCTACCACACGATGTTGCACGCCCAGTTCGACCGCTTCTTCGAAGGCTTCCGCCGTGATGCGCACCCGATGGCGGTGATGACCGGCGCGGTCGGCGCCCTGTCGGCCTTCTATGCCGACAGCATCAATGTCGATGACGCCCGCGAGCGGGAAATCTCCGCCCATCGCCTGATCGCCAAGATGCCGACCATTGCGGCCCGGGCGTTCAAATACACCACGGGCCAGCCCTTCATCTCGCCGCGCAACAATCTGTCCTTCGCCGAGAATTTCCTGCGCATGAGCTTTGCTGTGCCGGCCGAGGACTGGAAGTCCAACCCTGTCCTGACCAAGGCCATGGACCGGATCTTTATCCTGCACGCGGACCACGAACAGAACGCCTCGACCTCGACGGTGCGTCTGGCCGGCTCGTCCGGCGCTCACCCGTTCGCCTGTATCGCGGCGGGCATCGCCTGTCTGTGGGGCCCCAGCCACGGCGGCGCCAACCAGGAAGCCCTGGAAATGCTGGAAGCCATCGGCACGGTCGAAAACATCCCGGCCTATGTGCAGGGCGTGAAGGACCGTAAGTACAAGCTGATGGGCTTTGGCCACCGCGTGTACAAAAACTTCGATCCGCGCGCCAAGGTGATGCAGAAGACCTGCCACGAAGTGCTGGACGCGCTGAAGATCGACGATCCCCTGCTGCATGTGGCCATGGAGCTGGAAAAGATCGCGCTCTCAGATCCCTATTTCATCGACCGCAAGCTCTATCCGAACATCGATTTCTATTCGGGCATCACCCTGCGGGCGATGGGCTTCCCGGCCTCCATGTTCACCGTGCTGTTCGCCCTGGCGCGCACCGTCGGCTGGATCAGCCAGTGGAAGGAAATGTTCGAAGATCCCGCACGCAAGATCGGCCGCCCGCGTCAGCTTTATACCGGCGCGGTCCAGCGCGACTTCGTTAGCATCGACAAGCGCGGCTAGGCCAAAAACTCCGCTCATCCCCGCGAAAGCGGGGACCCAGCTCTTATTTCATCAGCCGGTGGCTGAAAGGCTGGATTCCGGCTTTGGCTTCGCCTCACTACGTAGTCGCTGGGAACGATCAGGGTAACACCGCTAGGCTTTCAGGTAGCCTGCAACGACCTCGGCGGCCCGGACCGCCGGGTCGGGCGCGCCCAGGCCCATGACTTTCAGCGCCGCGTTCTGATTGACGGTCTGAACGGCGCGCAGGGCCGGATCATCCAGCAGAACGGCGGCTTCGGCGGCAAGGCGCGGGCCTTCGCAGTCGTGTTGCAGCAGTTCCGGCACAATCGTATTGCCGGCGGCGATATTCAACAGGACGATCCATTTGGTGCGGATCAGGCGCTTGCCGATGGCGTAGGTGACCGGCGAGACCTTGTAGCCCACCACCATCGGCGCGCCGGCCAGAGCAAGCTCTGTGGTGACCGTGCCCGAACAGGCCAGGGCCAGCGTGGCCGCCTTCATGGCGTCGAGCTTGGCGGCGTGACCTTCGACCAGGGAAACCTGAATGCGCCAGCCGGCGACGGCGTCCTTGACCTGATCGGCAACCGTCTCGGCGGCGACGACCGCGATGCGAAGTTCGGGACGCTGGGCTTTCAAAATCGCCGCCGCATCGGCAAAAGCCGGCAGGACCCGGGTGATCTCGCCGCGGCGGCTGCCCGGCAATACAAGCAGGATCGGATCTGCAGCCTTCGCGCCGATGGTTTTGCGAAACCGAGCGCCATCGGCTTTGGAGAGGTCCAGGGTCAGCGAAGGATTGCCCACGAAGGTGACCGGCAGCCCGTAGGGGCGGTACAGCGGCTCGTCGAAAGGCAGGATCGCCAGCAGGTGATCCACGGCCCGCGCCAGGGTCTTGGCCCTGCCCGGCCGCGAGGCCCAGATCTGCGGGCCGACGTATTTGATCAGCTTGATGTTCGGGTTGAGCTTTCTCAGCGCATGGGCGACCCGCAGGTTGAAACCCCAGGAATCGATCAGCACGGCGAGGTCCGGCTTTTCGCGGGCGGCCAGGGCGGCTGTCTCCTTCACCCGCTTGAGCACCTTGGGATAGATAGCCAGCCCTTCCAGCAGGCCGAACACCGACAGTTCCGAAGTGTCGAACGGGCTTTCGATGCCCTCCTGCGCCATGCGCGCGCCGCCGACGCCGACCAGGCGAACGCCCGGCACACGCGCCCGCAATGCCCGCGCCAGACCCGCGCCAAGGGAATCGCCGGACGCCTCGGCGGCGACCAGCATGACGGCCGGACCGCTCATGACGCGCCGGCTTCGACGCCGACAATGAACATGCCCAGGCTGTCGGCCTCGGCGATCACCGCCTCACGGTCGAGGACGATCACCCCGCCCGCCTCGCCGACGATGCCGGACAGGCCCGCCGCCGCCGCCCGGTGAACCGTGGCCATGCCGATGGTCGGCAGATCGATGCGGCGCTCCTGGATCGGCTTGGGCTCCTTGGCCAGGACGCCGCGCAAATCCCCCGGCTTGCCCCGGATCGCTTCGGGCAGGCCGGCCACGCGGCGCAGCATGGCATCGGTGCCCTCCTGGGCTTCGACCGCCAGCACCAGGCCGTCAACCACGACCGCGCCCTGCCCGATGTCCAGACCGCCGATGGCGCGGGCGATCTTCAGAGCATGGTGGATATCGTCCTGGTGTTCAGCCCCAGGAGCGACCTTGCCCAACGGCCCAGCACCCAGGGTGAGACTGCCCGCCACGTCCTGGGCGCCCTCCACCTTGAAGCCTTCCTTTTCGAAGGCCGTTACGATCGCCCGCAACAGCGCATCGTCGCCCTTACGCGCCGCCGCCACCAGGCCGGGCAGCAAGGCAAGGCCCTTCAGGTCGGGGACCAGGGTGCGAAAATCGGGCCGATGAACAATGCCGGCCAAGCAGACGGTCCTGCAACCCGCCGCCCTGAGCAGTTTGAAAATCTTGCCGAATTCGGTTAGCCCCGCCTCGCCGCTCGGGTACTCGGCCAGGCTCGCCTCAGCCAGGCTCTTGAGCCGCACGACATAGACCGGACGGCCGACGCTCAGGCATTCCCGGGCCACCTCGACCGGCAGGGTTCCCGCGCCCGCGACGAGGCCGAGCCTTTCCATCGCTAGTCGTCATCCCTGGGCTGGCAGAGCGGGCGATTGGAGTCGGCGCGGATAAAATCGACGATCTCCATGACCTCGGACGCACCCTTGAAGACCCGCGCCACGTCGTCGAGGCGTTCCTGGAACGTGCCTTCGTCGGCGAACAGCAGCCGGAAGGCCGAACGCAGGTCACGGATCGCCTCTCGCGAAAATCCCCGCCGCTTCAGGCCGACCAGATTCAACCCCTCCAGATGCGCGTGGACGCCCCAGACCGATCCGAACGGAATGACATCCTTGGTCACCGCCGAAACCCCGCCGATGAAGGCGTAGCGGCCGACACGGGTGTATTGATGGATCGCGGCGTTGCCGCCCAGGAAGACATAGTCGCCAACTGTCACATGGCCGCCGATGGCGCCGTTGTTGGCCAGGACGACATGATTGCCGATGATGCAATCGTGGGCGACGTGACTGCTGACCATGAACAGCCCGTCCGAACCGACGACCGTGACGCCCCGCCCGCCGACCGTGCCTGCATTAAAGGTCACCGCCTCGCGGATGAGGTTGCGCGCGCCGACCACAAGTCCGGTCTTTTCGCCTCTGTGGCCCAGATGCTGCGGCGGACCGCCCAGACGCGCAAAGGGATGGATGACGCAGGCCTCGCCGATCTGGGTGAAGCCGTCGATCACCACATGAGAGATCAACTGAACACCGTCGCCCAGGGTTACGTCCGGTCCGACGATGCAATAGGGGCCGATTTCAACATTCGCGCCCAGTTGGGCGGGGCCGTCGACGATTGCCGTGGGATGTATGGTCGTCATCCGGTGGGTGTTTCTACCACCACAGCGGTAAATTCAACCTCCGCCGCAAGCTTTTCGCCGACCAGCGCCCTGCCCCGGAACTTGTAGATGTCGCCGCGGGCGCGCAGCACTTCGACCGGCATGCGCAGGACATCGCCGGGGCGGACGGGGTGCCGGAAGCGGCAGTTGTCGACCGACGCGAAGAAGATTGTTTTTCCCGCCACGTCGGCATTGAGGGATTTGGACATCAGGACCGCGCCGGACTGGGCGATGGCCTCAATGATCAACACGCCGGGCATGACGGGATTTCCCGGAAAATGGCCGACAAAATAGGGCTCGTTGACCGTGACGCATTTAATGCCGGTCATCGACTGGTGGGATTTATAATCCTCGGCCCGGTCGATCAGCAAAAAGGGATAACGATGGGGGATCCGCCGCAGGATCTCGGCCATGTCAATGGTGCTGGATTCAACGACCGGCGGCGCTTCAGCGTTTTTCATCTTCGGATGCCCCCTTCTTTCCCCGCGACAGTCTCGCAAGGGCCGCCTGTTCACGCAACCATCGCCGCATGGGACGGGCCGGATATCCGGTCCAGACCTCTCCGGCCGGCACACTTTTGAACACCCCTGCCGCCGCGCCAATCGCTGCGCCGGCGCCGACGGTCAACTGGTCCGCCACGCCGGACCGGCCGCCGAACAGAACTCCGTCGCCCACGGTCACGCTGCCGGAGATTCCGGTGAACGCCGCCAGGCGGCAGTTGCGCCCCATGCGGACGTTGTGAGCGATGTGGACCAGGTTATCCAGCTTGGTGTTTTCGCCCACGACCGTGTCTTCCCACGAGCCGCGATCCACGCAGCTGTTGGCGCCAATGGTCACATTGTCCTGCAGGATGACGCGGCCCAGTTGGGGCACGTCGACCGCGCCGTTCGCATCCCCGGTGACGCCAAATCCGGCCTCGCCGATCCGCGCGCCGGCCAGAATCGAAACCCCATCCCCGACGAGCGCAAAGGCGACGCTGGCGTTGGCGCCGATCTGGCAGCGGCGG
>CAZJBC010000052.1:8992-12768 GCA_964543805.1 uncultured Brevundimonas sp. | reverse complement strand
TGTCGTGGTCCGGATCGACGCTGATGAAGATCGTCTGCACATCGCGCCCGGCCTCGCCTAGCTTGACCAGACCCTCTTTCAGGGCCTGCAGGGTGGTGGGACACACATCGGGGCAGGCGGTGTAGCCGAAATAGACCGCGCTCCACTTGCCCAGCAGCACGGCCTCGGACACCGGCTTGTGGTCGGCGTCGACCAGCTTAACGGGCCCGCATATGGCGGGCGCGCCGGCGTCGGCCGAGCTTATATTGCGCGCCGCCGGCTGGCAGGCGGCCAGGCCCAGCAAGGCAAGGCAGGCGACGAGACCTCGGCGTGAGAGCATGGTTCTGACCCTTTTGGCGGCGCGAGGGTGACACGGGCGCCGGGACGGGCGAAGCTGTTCTTCCATGGCTTCTCCCGCCGTCCGTCCCGATAGCCCCGCCGCCACCGGCCCGCAAGGCCAGGCCGACGGCGCCTACCTGCCCTGGACCTTCGGCGCCGGGCGCGGGCGCCTGCGAATGAACACCCTGATCACCCTGCGCTGGCGGGGGATCGCCGGTCAGGTTGCGGTGCTGGCCGTGTGCGCCCTTTGGCTGCGGCTGGCCATTCCCTGGGCGTACTGCGGGCCCCTGGTCGCCGCCAGCGTGGTCCTCAATCTGACCCTTTATGGCCTTGACCAGCGCCAGAGGCGCTCGCCGGACTGGGAAACCGTCGCGGTGCTGGCCTTCGACACTCTGCAGCTGTCGGCCCTGGTCTACTTCACCGGCGGCCTGGCCAACCCATTCGCCTTCCTTCTGGTCGCGCCCATCGCCCTGGCCGCCGCCGCCGCCCGCTCGGCCTATGTGGTGGCGATGGTGGCCCTGGGCTTTGCCTGTGTGATTGTGCTGACCGTGTGGTCGTGGCCCTTGCCGGCGCCGCTGGGCGAGGGCGTGCGTTTCAGCGCGCACTATGCGCTGGGCGTGTCCATCGCTCTGGCCGCTGCCATCGGATTCACCGCCAGCTACGCCTGGCGCGCCTCTCAGGAGGCCGAACGGATGGAAATCGCCCTGAATGTCGCCCAGCAGGTCCTGGCCCGCGAGCAGAAGCTGTCGGCCCTGGGCGCCCTGGCGGCTGCGGCCGCCCACGAACTGGGCACGCCGCTGGCAACCATCCAGATCGTCTCAAAGGAACTGGCCCGGGGCGCGGCGCCGGGCGTCCTGCGCGAAGATGCTGAACTGCTGGTCGAGCAGGCCGAGCGCTGCCGGGAAATCCTGCGCCGCCTGACCGAGGCGCCGGAAGCCAGCGACGCCATGCACGAGCGTCTCACCCTGGCCCAGCTGCTCAATGAGGTGATCGAGCCCCACCTGGGCGGCGAGATCCGCATCGAGGGCGTGCTTTCCGGCCCACCGGGCTCGACCCCGCCGGAAATTCGCCGGCTGCCTGAGATGCTGCACGCCATGACCACCCTGATCGAAAACGCCGCCGACTTCGCCAAACTGGAGGTGCTGGTGCGGGCCCGCTATGACGAACGGGCGGTGGTCATCGAGATCCAGGACGACGGACCGGGATTCGCGCCCGAGATTCTGTCCAGGCTGGGCCAGCCCTACGTCACCTCCCGCCCCCAGGGCGAGGGATCGCGCTCGGGCCACGAAGGCATGGGCCTGGGATTCTTCATCGCCAAGACCCTGCTTGAAAAATCCGGCGCGGTGGTCAGCTTTGAAAACAGCCGCCGCGGCGGTGCGTTAGTGGCGGCTCGCTGGCCGCGAGAATCCATCGAGGCGCCCGCCTTGCGCGATTTTTCGACACTTGGGGCTTGAAGCCGACACAAAAGCAGCCGCAAGATAGAGCCAATGAGCCCGGCGCGCCACGCGGGGCATTGGGAAACGCAATGGCCGACCTATCGCAGGTTATCGCCGCCCTGCCGGACAAGAGCCTGTTGCTGCTGGACGACGATGCGCCCTTGCGCACCCGCCTGGGCCGGGCGCTGGAAGTTCGGGGTTTTGAACCTGTGCTGGCCGAATCCGTCGCCGAAGCGATCGCCGCGTTGCGCAACAGCCCGCCCGCCTTTGCTGTGCTCGACATGCGACTGGAGGACGGTAACGGCCTGCAGGTGGTCAAGGCCCTTCAGGCGGCCCGCCCCGGCGCCAAGATCGTCATGCTGACTGGCTACGGCAATATCGCCACCGCCGTGGCCGCGGTCAAAGCCGGCGCCATCGATTACCTGGGCAAGCCCGCCGACGCCGACGACGTGGCCCGCGCCCTGCTGGCCATCGCCGGCGAGACCGCCGCTCCCCCTGAAAACCCAATGTCCGCTGACCGCGTCCGCTGGGAACACATCCAGCGGGTCTATGAAATGTGCGGCAAGAACGTCTCGGAAACCGCCCGACGGCTGAACATGCACCGGCGGACGCTTCAGCGTATCTTGTCCAAGCGGGCGCCGAAATAGCGCGCCGCCATCAGGCAAGAACAAAGAAAACCACAAAGATCACAAAGGGTGCACGAAGGTCACGACGAGGCCGGTGCGTCACAGGATTTTTCGTCGGAGGCCTTGCTTCAGAAGGGCGACATTGAAGTTTATCAGGAAACCCAGCCTCCGGCTGGACAGGCGCAAATAGGTCATCAGCCGTGCGTGGTGAACTGGCGCCAGTTCATCCACCGACTTGACCTCGCCGTTCCAACTCATGGGTCAGGCAGAGTTCGTACGCAGACTCCAACAACCCTGGACCTAGTGAGCGATGCACCGCGAAGGCCGCGTCAATAACGCCGCGACCTGTGGCCTCCGTCCTCGGCGGCAGCGCTTCGTGACCTTCGTGCATCCTTTGTGACCTTTGTGGTTTTCTCTTCCCGTTTCTCTCAGAACGCCGCCAGGCGCGCGAAGGCCAGCAGCAACGCCCGCCGTCGCGCCGGGGCCAGGGGCGAGGCCGGCGCGTCGCCGACGATCGCGCCGCCAAAGCCGTCGGCGATGATCAGCCCCGGTCCCTCGGGCAGGATTTCCCGCGGAAACTCGGGCGCCACGGCAAAATAGAAGGCGTCACAATAGGGCAGGTACTCGGGCCATTTCAGATCCACCCGGAAATCCTCCAGGCTGGATTTCACCTCGGCGATGGCGATCTGGCCCCGGGGCCCCAGGGCCATGATGTCGGCCCGCCGGCCGTTCGGCAGGCCAACCTCCAGCAGGGGCGCATAGCCGAAGGCCTCGAACAGGCGCGCGGCTCCGCGGGTCACCGCGCTGGTGACCTCGGGCCGTGTCAGGGTGATGAAGGTGATTTCGGCGTCCACACCGCGGACTATGTTCGGCTTCTGTTCCGGCGGTCAAGCCGCGAGCGCGGGCCTTAGGCGTGTCTGGGCAGAACGATCTTGTTCATGTCGTAGCCCATGGACCGGATTTCGCCGAGCAGGCGGGACTTCTCCGCTGAATCGACGGTCGGCTCACGGGTCAGGAGCCAGACATAGCCGCCGCCGGGGGTGGCCAGGATCGACCAGGAATCATCGTCGGCGATGTCCAGCACCCAGTAGTCGGTCGACAGCAGTCCGCCCATGGCCGAGACGCGGAACTTGTTGCGGGCCGGATCCTGCGGCACGCGGATATTGACCTTGATGGCTTCGGGCGGGCCGCTGGGCGAGCCCTTGCGGCAGGTCAGGGTGAAGGTGGCGTTGGGCCCCCTGAGCGGGTCGAACCGGTAGGTCGGCGCCTCGCAGTCCTTCTGCCGCCAGTTGTCCGTGCGGGCGATTTCGTACCACTGGCCGGTGAAGAAGGCCGGGTCGACCGGCCGGCGCGGCTGGGCGTGCGCTGTTTATTCGAGAGCAGATGTCTTTTCTCC
>CAZJBC010000052.1:0-8982 GCA_964543805.1 uncultured Brevundimonas sp. | reverse complement strand
GGGGCGCCGAGGTCAGGGCGAAGGCCATGGTCGGAGCCAGGGCCAGAAGCGCCAGGGATTTGAGCGCGTGCTTCATTTCAGTTCAACGTCGATCCGCGTCACGTCGTTCCTGAGGCCAGATTAGGCCGCCTCTATGAAAAATACGCAAATGACTCTGTTATGGATCAGTCATCCTCGGCGCGGTGAATGTCATAGTCCGACAGGCCGAAGTGGTGGCCGATCTCATGGACCAGCACGTGGGTGATCAATTCGCTCAGGGAAAGATCGCCCCGTTCGGCCCATTCATCCAGTATCGGGCGGCGATAAAGAAAGACGCGGCTGACCAGCGGCTGCGGATCCAGCACCGAGCGGCGGGACAGATCAACGCCGTCATAGAGGCCGGTCAGCTCGAAGGGATCCTCGATCCCCAGCTGGGCCATCACCTCTTCGCTGGGAAAGTCGTCGACCCGGATGACCACATCGCCGGCCAGGCCGCGAAAGGGTTGCGGCAGGTCGCGAAAGGCCGCTTCGCCGAGGGCGGCGAAATCATCCAGCGACGGGGCCGGCTGGTCGGCCCAGGCCGCGGGCGACCTACTCATCAGGCACAATGATGTGCGGGGCCTCGGGCAGGCGGTATTCGAACAGGCCAATGTCCAGCGGCTGTTGCGGGCGCACCGGCAGCAAGGGCTGGCGAGCAAGCGCCCGTAGCGTGGCCGCGTCCAGGTCGGCGGCCTGTTTGCGCCGGACCTTGCGCGCCTGTTCCAGGGCCGCGCGTTCGGCGGCGTCGGCCGCGCGCCAGTAGCTGACCGCCAGGCGCCAGACCGTGGGCGGCGCCGTGATCGGCGCGCTCCAACGCCGGCCGTCCTTGTAGACGGGACGGGCGTTGCGGACCCGGGCCCGGCGGCCGCTTTCGGCGGCGATCGTCTGGCGCAGGGCGCAGTACCGGTCTTCCGGCGCGATGGCGCGGTCCACATCCACCCGCTCGCGCCAGGCCGCCAGCGCCGCCTCATAGGTCTCGAAGGCCGGTCCGGCAGGCTCGGTGACAAAGGTCACGTCGCCGCCCGCCAGCACAGCAGCGTCCCGTTCACGCGCCGCGCGGCCCAGCGGGGCGGAAAGGGCCCGCTCGGCATTGGCGGCGACGGGGTAGAGAATGGCGCTCATGACGCGCCCATTGTGGCGCAAAATTCAGGGCTTGGGCGCCCCTTGCGCTGCTTTCCCCTTCGCCCGCGCGCCCAGTGGTCCTATGATTCCCTTGAGGGGCGAATCTGGCGCCCGGGGGCAACGGCCTTTCGATGGAAGTCCCGGACTATGTACTGACCGCCGCGGTCGGCTCGGTCGCCCTGGCCGTCGCCGCCGTCGCCTGGAGCGCGGCCGCCCGGCGGCGCGAGGCCGCGCGCGCGCGTCAGGGCGCTTTGCGGGTTGAGGCGCTTGAACTGGAGGCGGCCGCCGCGACCGGCGCCCTGGAGGCAGCCGGTTCGGCTTTGATCTGTTTCGGCGGCGCCGAGCCGATCCTGGCCGCAGGGAGCGAAGCCCTGGCCCGGGCCGCCGTGATCCTGGGCTGCCCGCCGGCGCCGTTGCGCCTGGTCGAGGCCCTGCTGGAGACCGGCGCGGAAAACGCAGCCAGAATCGACGCCCTGGTCGGCCTGGGCGAGGCCTGCGCCTTTTCAGTGCGCAACCCGTCCGGCTCGGTCGCCGTGGCGGGCGGAACCGCCGGCGGTTGCGCCTGGCTGCGGCTGACGCCGGGCGGGACAGCGGCTTTCGAGGCCCCGGAAGGCCGGCCGCTCGACCTTTTGGATGCGCTGGACGACATCGTCTGGGTCGCTGGCTCGCAGGGCGAGTTGATATGGGCCGGCAAGGCCTGGCTGACGGCGGTGGACGCGCCCGACCTGGAAACCGCCAACGCCCGGGGCCTTTCCTTCGACAAGAGCGCCGATCAGCTGGCCCGCGACGCCGCCGCCGCCGGGGCGCCGCGCGAAGCGCTTCGGTGGATCGCGGCCGGCGGCCAGCGCCGCGCCTATCGCATTGTCGCCGCACCGGCCAAGAGCGGCGAGGTCGTCCTGCGCGCCGCCGACGTAACCGAGACGGAGGAGCTGCGCGAGGCGGTCAAGCGTCACGCCAGCGCCCATGACGATACGCTCAACCATATTGCCGACGGCGTAGCCGTCTTCACCGCCGCCAAACGCCTGGCCTTCCACAACATCGCCTTCGCCAATCTGTGGGGGCTGGAGCCCGCGTGGCTGGCGGAATCGCCGACCCACGGCGAGCTGCTTGACCGGCTGCGCCAGCGCCGCCGCCTGCCCGAGACCGCCGACTACGCCGCCTGGAAAGCCCGCGAGCTGTCGCATTACGCCACGCTGGAACAGGGCCCCGACGAGCTGTGGAGCCTGCCGGACGGCCGCACCTTGCGGGTCGTGCGCCAGGCCCATCCCATGGGCGGCATATTGCTTCTGTTCTCGGACATCACCGGCGAGCTGCGCCTGAAGGCCCAGTACAACGCGCTCATCCAGGTGCACCAGGCGACACTGGACAAGCTGAACGACGCCATCGCCGTCTTCGCCTCGGACGGAAGGCTGCGCCTGCATAACGAGGCCTTCGAACAGTTCTGGGCGATCTCGAAAACCGAGATCGAGGACGCCGGGGATTTCGACGGGGTGGTTGAGCTGTGCACGCCGCGGCTGCACGACATTGGTTTCTGGCGCGACCTGAAAGGCCGGGTCACCGACCCCGATCCGGTGTCGCGGATAGTCACCGGGGGCGAGGCGCGCACCAGCAACGACCGCATCGTCGCCTGGCAGTCGCGGCCCCTGCCGGACGGGGCGACCCTGATCGCCTTTTCCGACATCACCGAAAAACGCCAGCTGGAGCGCGCCTATCAGGACCGCTCGGCGGCTCTGGCCGAGGCCGAACGGCTGAAGCGCGATTTCGTCGGCAATGTCTCCTATGAACTGCGCACGCCGCTGACCACCATCATCGGCTATTCCGAACTGCTGGATTTTACCGGCGAGGCCCTGCCGGCCCAGGCCCGCGGCTATATCGGCTCGGTGCGCTCAGCCGCGACGCAGCTGGCCCGCTCCATCGACGATGTCCTGGACATGGCTCAGATCGATGCGGGCGAAATGGCCCTGGACCTGGGCGACGTGACCATCGCGGCCCTGGTCGCCGAGGCCGGCGAGCGTTTCTCGCGCGAGGCCGCCGAACTGGACGTCTCCATCGAGATTGTCTGCAGCGACGAGATCGGCCTGATCCGGGCCGATCCTCAGCGGCTGGGCCAGGCCCTGGATCACCTGATCGAAAACGGCCTGCGCCAGAGCCACCGCGGCGGCGTCGTCACCCTGACCGCCGGGCGGGCCGGCCACGAGATCACCCTGAAGGTCAACGACCGCGGCCGGGGCATACCCTTCCACGTCCAGGCCCATATCTTCGACCGCTTCATCGGCCGCGAGCAGGGCGGCCCGGGCCTGGCCCTGGCCCTGGTCAAGGCGATCGTCGAACTGCACGGCGGCTGGGTGGCGCTGGAAAGCGAGCCAGGCTCAGGCTCGACCTTCACCCTGCACCTGCCCGAAGAAGCCATCGTCGACGGGCCGGGCCAGGCGGAAATGTTCTAGCTCTTCCACCGCAGCGTCACCGCTTCCACCGGGTTCCGGAACGGCCGGCCTTCGGCGCGGCTGGCGGTCCATTCACGCTTCAGCTGCTGGTACCACTTGGCCTGCTTGTCCGCATCGTCGATCCACAGCAGGGTCGGGTCGTACTTCAGGCCCTCGTTCTGGAGGTTCACCATGTCGCCATCCTGGCGCAGGAAGGCCTTGGCGCCGGCCTTGATGAAGGGCCTCAGAAACACAAAGGCCGGATGGTCGGACCAGATGATCTGGGTGATCCGGGTGGTCTTTTCGGTCAGGGGCGTCAGGCAGGTCAGCGACAGCACCTGGCGCTTGCCGACGGTGATGTGCTCCCAGCGCAGGCCGGGAATGCGGAAGGTGATCTCGGTAAGGGGCTCGCCGCCGAGAATGGCGTAAGCCCGGGAATTCTTCGACGGCTCGTGGCGCAGCATCGAAAAGCCTTCCTCGGCCGGGGCGAACTTCTTGGCCTTGGCGTGCTGCGAGCCGCTGGTCCGCCACCACCACTGACGATGCACATAGGGGCCGTGGGCCGGGTCCATCAGCCCGACCACCGCGTGGTCGATATGGGCGTCAAAGACCATGGAATCGACGATCTTGGGCGCGCCGCCGACCACGCCGGGAAAGGTCGGCGGGCTCTGAGTCGGCTGGCCCGCGCCGCGCGCATCGCCCGCCGCCCAGACGAACACCAGGCCCTGACTTTCGGCGACCGGATAACGCCGCACGTGGATTTTGGAGGGATCTGTGTCCTGGCCCTCGACCAGCGAAGGGATCGCCGAACAGGCTCCATCGGCCCGGAAACGCCAGCCATGATAGGGGCACTCGACGCTTTCGCCGCCGCCGTCCTCGATGACAATTCGCCCGGCCGACAGGGGTGAGGCCCGGTGCGGGCAGATGTCGCGCAGGGCGAAGATCTCCCCGGCCTTGCCGCGGCCCAGCACCACCGGCTCGCCGAGGATCTCGTAGCGCTTGAGGCCGCCCGGTTTCAGGTCCGACGACAGGGCGGCGAAGTACCAGATGTCGGTCAGGAACCCCTGGCCGAACTTCTGCCTCGCCCCGCCTTGCTTGCCCGCGTCATCGGCCATGGGAATTGTCTAACGTGCGGGACGGGAGGCGTCGAGGGCCGGACGGGCGGGGCCTGTGCTCTGGATGAGCAGGGTTCGCCGCCGCCTTATCCCGCTGGCTTGCGCTTGAGGGCTACATAGAGCGCGCCCTCGCCGCCATGTTTCTGGTGGGATTCGGAAAAGCCGGCGACGATGTGCCGCAAATCCGCCGCCGCCAGCCACTCAGGCGCGCGCCGGCGCAGGACGCCGGAGCCCTGGACGCCTCGCCCGGTGATCACCAGGGCCGCGCGCAGGCCCTTGTCATAGGCGCGGAACAGGAAGGCCCGCAACGCCGCTTCGGCGCCGGTCTGGTCGTGGCCGTGCAGATCCAGGCTCGCGTCGAGCGGGCTGCGGCCGCGGGCCAGTTTGCGCCGGCGGCGCGGCTCAATCTCCTGGGGCGGGCTGGGCGAGGGCCGGTGCGGGGCCGAGTGTTTGACGACCATGGCCGGCGGGGCGGCCGTCGGGCGCTGCGGCGTCGGGCCGCGATCGACCGGTTTGGCGCTTGCGGTCGAGACGGCGGGCGCGGCCGACCGGCCGGGCAGGGGGCGCACGGTCGCCGCCACCACCGACCACAGTCTGCTTTCCTCAGGTGAAGGCCGCCGGCTCATCCCCGTCACCGTTCGAGCGGAACAAGCCGGTACATGCGCAGGTCGTGGCGAACCCGTCCAGCCTCGCGGCCCGCGTCATCGCCCCGTCCCAGGTAGAGATCGGCCCTGATATCGCCCTTGATGGCGCCGCCGGCGTCCAGCGCCATTACCAGCCGTTGATAGGCGGGAAAGGCTCCGTTCAGGGTCGGCGCCGCCGCGTCGATCCAGATCGCCTCGCCCGGATCGTGAAATTCCGGATCGACCGCGATCGCGTGGCCGGGCGTCAGGGGAATTCCGGCCGAGCCCAGGGGCTCGACCCCATCGTCCGGCTCGAGCCGGAAGAAGACGTAGCGCGGATTAAGCTTCATGACCGCCGTGGCCTGGGGCCCGCGATGATCAGCCAGCCACTGGCGGATCGCCTCGCCCGAAGTATTGCCAGCCGCCAGCAGCCCGCGATCGCGCATGATGTTGGCGATGCCGACAAAGGTGCGGGAATTGTGGGCCGCGAACACCGCCTTGACCTTGCGCCCGTCGGGATAGACCAGGGTTCCCGAGCCCTGGATCTGCAGGAAGAACAGATCCTCCGGCCGCATCCAGGCCAGGGCGCCGTTCGGCGGGCGCGCCTCAATGGTCGCGCGGTCAGCGTAGAGCTGGCCGGGGACAAGGTTGGCGGGCTGTGGCCGCACCGCGGCGGTAAAGGCGCCGCCCGGCGTCTCGCGCGCCTCGTACTGGGGAGAGAAATAGGCGGTCAGCAGGCCCGTGCCTGAAAGGGGTTCAACGCGAAAATTCGTCTCGAAAAATCGCCGCGCCGCAGCCTCGTCCGCCGCGCCCATCAGGCGGGCGGTATTGCAGGTCTGCTGAGAGGCCACTTCGCGCGACAATCCGCAGCCGGATTGGTAGGCGACCAGCGCCGCGGCGTGATCCTCCGTCGCCCAGCCGGGCAGATCGGCGGGCCGCAGAAAAAAGGCGCCGCCGCGCAAGATGGGCGGCTGGGGCGAGCCGGGAGGCGGGCTTTCAGCGACAGGCGGCGCGGCGGCCGGGTGGGCCGCGTGCGGCGAAGCGGCGGCGGCAGGCGCGGCCGGCGGAGCCGGGGCCTTGGTCGCGGGCGCCGGAGTGCTGGCGCAGCCATGCAGGAAAACCGCGGCCAGAGCGATGGCCGCGAGCCTTATGCGCCTCATGGAACCCTTAAGCCTCTGCTGCGTCTACCCGAACGAGCAGCCAGTTAGGATCACGGCTCTTAAGGTTGCGTTCAAATGTCCACACATCGGCCGTGCGCCGGTCATCGACCGCCTCGCCGGCGCTGGTCCGGGTGCGTATGCGCTGTTCGGCAAGAAAACGGACCTTGATGCTGACCGTATCGCCGTCGACCTTGATGGTTTCCAGATCGCCGCGCGGCGCCTGTATAAACTCCACCGTCTGGGTTTCTCCAGCGGCTTCGCGCGCCGCCATCACCTTTTCAAAGGCGGCCATCACCTTGGGCGCCAGCAGACCATGCAGCGCTTCGCGGTCCGCTTCCGCGAAGGCGCGCACGATCATTTCATAGGCCGCCCGGGCGCCGTTCAGAAAGTGGCTGACATTGAACGAGGAATCGCGCGCGCGAAGGGCGCTCAGGCCGGTCAGGGTCACCGCTTCTTCTTCGCTGCGAACATCGGTCTCGTCGCTGGGCGGCGACAGGGGCGGGCGATCCGGCAGATCTTCCGGCTGACGCCCGACGCGGCGGCCCAGCACGGCGTAGAGCTGATAGAGCAACACCACCGCAAATAAGGCGAAGATAATCATGGTAATAAGTTTGGACACCTGACCGATTTCCATCCTGGTTCTGGCCGTCGCCGTCGCGCCGGCCGTCTACTGCATAACACATAGGGCCGCACGGCGCGCATGTCAGGCCTGGCGTTGCGCCTGCCAAGGCTGCGTGATAGCAGCGCGGGCTTCATGCACCTAGTCCGCACGGAAGAACAAGACCCATGGCCGAAGACCAGACGCCCGCGCAAGACGAAGCTCCCACCGCCCCGCCCATGGGCGTGCGCATCCTGGCGCAGTTTGTCCGCGATCTGAGTTTTGAAAACCCGCTGGCGCCGCAATCGCTGTCCGGCGACATCAGCGCGCTGAAGATCGATCGCCAGATCGAACTCAACATCCGCGGCCGCGAAGACGCCCTGTTCGAGGTTGACCTGAAATTGACCGCCTCGGCGACGCGCGAGAGCGAAGTCGCCTTCCATGCCGAGATCGTTTACGGCGGCCTGTTCGCCATCGACGGCGTGGCGCAGGAAGACCTGGAGCCGATCCTGGCGATCGAATGTCCGCGCTATCTGTTCCCGTTCGCGCGGCACATCATTTCGAGCATGACGGCCGACGGCGGCTTTCCGCCTCTGCGCCTCGATCCGATCGATTTCGCCAGCGTTTACATGGCCAGGCGCACCGAGGCCGACCGCATGGCCGCCGAAGGCCAGCTGGCCTAGACCGACTTTAGCCAGATCGCCTGGTCTTTCAGGACGCTGGTGACGAAGGCTTCGTGGGCCGCCTGTTCGGCCTCTGTCAGCCGCGGCTCCAGCTGCCGGGGCCGTGCGCCATAGGCCGCTCTGGATTCGCCGCCGTCCTGCGTTTCGCGCCGGGTCTGCTCGGGCGACAGATCCAGCGCCCGCTCCTTGCCGCCGGACAGCTCCAGATAGACCTGGGCCAGCAGCCGGCAGTCAATGAGGGCGCCGTGTTTTTCGCGGTCGGCCAGCGAAATCCTGAACCGCTTGCACAGGGCGTCGAGAGAATTGTAGGCGCCCGGAAACCGCTTGCGGGCCAGGGGCAGGGTGTCGATCCAGCGGGCTTCGCCGATGATCGACTTGCCGGCCAGTCCCAGCTCCCAGTTGACGAAGCCGCGGTCAAAGGGCGCGTTGTGGGCGATCAGATTGGCGTCGGCGACAAAGTCCAGAAAGGCGTCGGCCACCTGGGGGTCGTCAAATCGCGGCTTGCCCTGCAGCTGGGCCAGGGAAATGCCGTGCACACGCTCGGCGTCGGGGTCGATGTCGCGATCGGGATGGATCAGCTGGTGAAACACCTGGCCGGTCGGCATGAAGTCAATCAGCTCGACGCAGGCCAGTTCGATCACCCGGTGGCCCGATTTCGGATCGAGACCGGTGGTTTCGACGTCCAGGATGATTTCGCGGGCCACGGGTCTGGTTTGACCGGGTTCGGGGCGGTCTTCAAGCTTCGCGTTGACGCAAGGCCGCAATCACGGCCTTCACCTGGCGGCGCGCCTCGTCCAGCCCCTGGCCGGTATCGATGACAAAGTCCGCGCGCCGGCGTTTTTCCGCGTCCGGCGTCTGACGGGCCAGTATGGCGGCGAATTTTTCCGGGCTCATGCCCTCGCGGGCCAGCACCCGGGCGCGCTGAACCTCTGGCGGAGCGCTGACCACCACCACCGCATCGACGCGGGCTTCGCCGCCGGTTTCGAACAACAGGGGCACATCCAGCAGAACCATGTCCTTGCCGGCCCTGCTCGCCTGGTCGAAAAACGCAGCCCGGCTTTCGCCGATCAGGGGATGGACAATGGATTCCAGCGCCTTCAGCGCCACGGGATCGCCCACCACCCTGTGGCTCAGGGCGGCGCGATCGACCTTGCCGCCGCTCACCACGCCCGGAAAGGCCGCCTCGATCCGCCCCACGGCCTCGCCCCCGACATCATAGAGGGCGTGAACCTCGGCGTCG
>CAZJBC010000051.1:0-12950 GCA_964543805.1 uncultured Brevundimonas sp. | reverse complement strand
CCACCAGCACCCGCTCGATGGTGGTGTAGGGCCGGCCCTCGATGCGCATGGCCGCCGTGCCGCGGCGGCCGCCGAGCAGAACGTCGACGATGGAATAGATCAGGTTGGAATCGACGGTCAGCAGGCCGTAGTTGTCCAGCTCCTCGGCCCGGAACACCGACAGGATGGCCGGTAGCGGGATGGAGTTGAGATAGTCACCGAAGCGGATCGACGAGATGTTGTCGAGGCTGACTTCGACATTATCCGAAGTGAAATTGCGCAGGCTTGTCGTCATCAGCCGCACCAGGCGGTCGAAGACGATTTCCAGCATCGGCAGGCGCTCGTAGGAAACCAGGGCCGAATTGATGATCGCCCGAATGCCGGTGCGCTCGCCGTCTTCGGAATCCGACAGCTCAAACCCCAGCAGGCTGTCAATTTCATCCTGATTGAGGATGCGCTCGGAGGCGGCCGCCGCGCCGCCGGCTTCCCAGTCGTCGCCGCCGCCCGCGGAGGGCGAAGCCGCGGGCTCGGACGCGTTTTCAGACGCCCAGGCCGCCATGTCCGCCGGATCGGCTTGTTCTGCTGCAGCTAGGGTCTCGGCCATAAAACTCTTTCGCTATTCGAAGGCGCGGGCGGTCAGGTTGGCGATCAGGTCTGCAGAACTTCGGGGATCAGCACGGCGTTGACCTTGGCCGGGGCGATCACCTTGTTGACGCGGCTCTGGATTTCCTGGCGCAGCCGGAAGAAGCCGGCGCTGCCGTCGATGTCCTCGGGGCGCAGCTCGCGCAGGAAGGTCTGCATCAGGTCGGTCAGGCGCGGCATCTGTTCATTGATGACGTCGCCTGTGGCCTCGTCGGGCAGCTCCAGCGTGATCTTCAGGCTCAGATTGTGCGGACGCCCGTCGGTGGTGGCCATGTTGGTGAGCAGATCCGGCAGCTTGCAGAAGGTCACCCCTTCCGGTCCCTGCGAAATGGTGCAGCCATTGGGATTGGGCGTGCCGTCCTTGCCGGCGGTCTTCTTTTCATCCTTGCCCTTGACCTTGGCTTTGGCCTTCGGGGCAGCCGCGTGGGCGCCCGGCTTGACCTTGAGGAAGTAGAATGCGCCGCCGCCGCCGCCGCCCAGCAGCAGGACGACCAGGCCCGCGGCGATCAGCATGACCGGCAGGCCTTTCTTCTTCTTCGGCGCCTCGCCTTCGACGCCAGCCTCGCCTTCGCCCTCGGGGGCGGCGGCCGGCTTGTCGGCGTCGGCGGCTTCGACCTCGGGCGTCTCGCCCTTCTTGGCCTTGTTCTTTTTGCCCAGTCCCAGCATTGGCTCTCGCGCGTTCTTTAGAATCCTGAACGTCCAGCAATGGCCAAGGATGGTTAAGGACTGGTTTTTAACCCTCCTTAACCGGGGCAAAATTTGCCGGGGCCGAAGTTGCATGCGGCAATTCATTAACCGTCTTGTTTGTTGTTTTTATTTAGTTTTTCGACTGGCCCGGTCATTGCAGTCAACCATCCGCCGCATCATTGCGCCGCAGGAAGGAGAACTGCCATGGACAACGCGCTCTACGTCGCCCTGTCGCGTCAGCAGATTCTCTCCCGCGAAATGGACATCGTCGCCAACAACATCGCCAACGCCGACACGCCCGGTTTCAAGGTCGAGTCGACCATTTCCCAGGCCAATCCCAAGAGCCTGCCCGACGGGTCGGCGACGGGACCGGCCACGCTCAATTTCGTCCTCGACACCGGTGTCGCCCGCGACTTTTCGCAAGGCGCCCTGACCCAGACCGGCCGGCCACTGGATGTCGGCATCGAGGGCGACGGCTTCTTCCAGGTCAGCACCGCCGCCGGCCAGCGCTATACGCGCGACGGCCGCTTCCAGCTGGACCCGACCGGCAAGCTGATCACCGCCAGCGGTGACGCCGTCTCCGGCGACGGCGGCGATATCACCCTGGATCCGTCCAAGGGCGAGCCGACCATCGCGTCCGACGGCTCGATCAGCCAGGGCAGCCTCAAAGTCGGCAAGCTGGACGTCTACCGCTTCGCCTCGTTGTCTGACCTGACCAAGGACGGCGCCGGCCTGTACAGCAGCACTTCCGGCGCGACCCCCGTGGCCGCGACGGATGCGCGCCTGGCCCACGGCTCCGTCGAGGCATCCAATGTCCAGCCGGTGATCGAGGTCACCCGGATGATCGAGGTCTCGAGAGAATACGAACGCATCGCAAAACTGATGGATCAAACGTCCCAGCTCAACTCCGAAGCGGTTGAGCGGCTGGGCAAGGTAAGTTGAGTTAGGGAACCGAACCGATGAGAGCCCTGCGCACCGCTGCGACCGGCATGGCCGCCCAGCAGCTGAACGTCGAAGTCATTTCCAACAACATCGCCAACATGAACACGGTTGGCTTCAAGAAGCAGCGGGCCGAGTTTTCGGACCTGCTCTACCAGAACATCGAGCGGGCCGGCGCCCAGTCGTCGGACGCGGGCACCATCGTGCCCACCGGGGTCCAGGTCGGCTCGGGCGTCAAGGCCGGCTCGGTCTACCGCATCACCACCCAGGGCTCAGCGACCCAGACCGGCAACCAGTACGACCTGATGATCCAGGGCCGCGGCTACTTCCAGGTGCTGATGCCCTCGGGCGAGACGGCCTATACCCGGGCCGGCAACTTTGCCGTCAACGACCAGGGCAAGCTGGTCACCGAGGACGGCTATACGGTGCAGCCGGAAATCACCATTCCGGCCAATGCGACCAGCGTGTCGATCTCGGCCAGCGGTCAGGTCCAGGTCTCGACTCCGGGCAATTCGACGCCCCAGCAGGTCGGCCAGCTGCAGCTGGCGACCTTCTTCAACGAAGGCGGTCTCGAGGCACTCGGCGGTAATCTCTATATGGAGAGCGGCGCCTCGGGTTCGGCCACGGCCGGGGCCCCCGGTTCGGAAGGTTACGGGCGGCTGATGCAGGGCTACACCGAAGCCTCGAACGTGGATTCCGTCACCGAAATCACCGCCCTGATCGTCGCCCAGCGCGCCTATGAAATGAATTCCAAGGTGGTCACCACCGCCGATCAGATGCTGGCCGCGACCTCGCAGATGAAGTCATAAGCTGATGAGAACCTTCGCGAAAATCGTTCCCCTCGCCCTGGTCCTGCTGGCCGGCCCGGCTTTCGCCGCCCAGACGGTCTATCTGAAATCCCTGCCCGCGCCGCACGGGGCTATCACCCTGGGCGATCTTTTCGACGAGGTGGGCGCCGAGGCCTCCACGCCCATCGGCGCGAGCGTCGCCGACGGCGGCGCCACGGTCCTTTCCGCGGCCCAGGTACAGCGCGTGGCCTTGCAGCACGGCCTGGTCTGGAACAACGAGGCGGGCCTTCGCAACATCATCATCCACTCGGGAGCGCCCGCGCCGGCCAGCGCCGCCGCGACGCCGACGGCGGCGGCCAACGTCCGGGCCCAGGGCGAAGAGGTGCTGACCTACGCCCACAGTCTTGAGGCCGGCGAGATCGTCCAGGCCGACGACCTTGTGTTCACAACCGTGCCCAAGGCGCCGCCCGGCGCGGCCGAAAACGCCGAGGACCTGATCGGCAAGGCCGCGCGCCACGCCATCCGCACCGGCGCCGTGGCCGCCAAGCACGATGTCACCGCGCCCATGGTCATCAAGCAGGGCGACATGATCTCGGTCAGCTTTGACCAGGGCGGCGTCCACCTTGATCTGCAGGCCAAGGCCAAGACCTCGGCCGCCCTGGGCGATGTCGTCACCGTCCAGAACCTTGCCTCGACCAAGGTCTTCCAGGCCGTCGCTTCCGGGCCCGGCCAGGCCGTGGTCGGCCCCCAGGCCCAGAGCCTGCGAGCCACCGCCGTCACCGATCCTTCCCGTCTCGCCCTTCGATAAAGGTCACAGTCATGCGTCGTATCGCCTTTACCGCCCTTGCCCTCCTGGCCACGCCGCTGGCCGCCTGCGGATCCGTCGCCGCAGCGGTCGCCCCGCCGCAGCTGTCGCCCATGGGCTATCCGGCCGTTCTGGTTCCCCAGCAGGCCAATACCGTCCAGCAGGATTCGCGCGGCGAAGCGCCCCATCCGGCCTCGGCCAATTCTCTCTGGCGGGCTGGCGCGCGCGCCTTCTTTATCGACCAGCGGGCCGCCAAGGTGGGCGACATCCTGACCGTGCTGATCGAGATCGACGACAGCGCCTCGACCTCCAACGCCTCTACTTCCAGCCGCACCTCGGGGGCGAGCCTGGGCATTCCCAATTTCCTCGGCCTGGAAAGCAGCATCGGCAAGTTCCTGCCCAGTCCGGTGGACCCCAAGAACCTGATCAATTCCAACTCCAAGGACACCAACGCCGGGGCCGGCTCGGTGACCCGCCAGGAAAAGATCTCGCTGACCATCGCCGCCGTCGTCACCCAGGTGCTGCCGAACGGCAATCTGGTGATCTCGGGCACCCAGGAAGTGCGCACCAACAATGACCTGCGCCACCTGTCTGTGGACGGCATCGTGCGGCCAGAGGACATCACCTCGGCCAACACCATCAAGCACACCCAGATCGCCTCGGCCCGCATCGACTACGGCGGCCGCGGCGACCAGAGCCAGGTGCAGAAGACCCCCGCCGGCCAGTCCCTGGTCGAACGGTTCTCGCCGTTCTAGCGAGACCCGCGGTCATCCTCGGGTTGGCCAACAGACCCGGCCCGAGGTCGGCCATGTTCAGAGCGTCGCCTGGACGGGACTGAAACGCCCAATTCCAACCTGCCCCATGGACTGTCCCACCAAAAAGTTCACTGTCATGCCCTTGTAGCAAGCCGGCGCTACGACCGGGGCTCTGGAATCAGTGAGGGACGTCATGGCCGGACTTGATCGCCGCGGGTTTTTGCTGGCCGCCGGCTCTGCCCTGGCCCTGCCGCCCGCCATCGCCCGCGCCCAGGCGATCGACGCGACCGTGCGCACCGGCACGATCGCCGACGTCGAACATGTGGTCATCCTGATGCAGGAGAACCGCAGCTTCGATCACTATTTCGGCGAGATGAACGGCGTGCGCGGCTTTGCCGATCGCTTCCCCATCCCGCTGGCGGATGCGCCGGGGCGTATCGGCAAGAGCGTCTGGACCCAGCTGAACACCCGGCCCAAGGGCACGGCGCCGCTGATTTCGCCGTTCCCGCTGAACACGCACGAGACCTTCGCCCTGATGCGGGTCGAAGGCGCGCCGCACGGCTGGGGGGACGCCCAGGCCGCCTGGAACGAAGGGCGGATGAGCAACTGGCCCACGGTCAAGGGCGAGCACGCCATGGGCCACTTCCGCAAGGAAGACCTTCCCTTCCAGTACGCCATGGCCGACGCCTTCACGATCTGCGACGCCTATCACTGTTCCATGCAGGTGGGCACCAACACTAACCGGCTGTTCCTGTGGACTGGAACCAACGATCCCGGCGGCCAGCATGGCGGCCCCTCCCTGTCCAATTCCCACGACCAGCTGGCCAGCAAGCGCGGAGCCAGGGACTCCTACACCTGGACGACCTATGTTGAGCGGCTGCAGGCGGCCGGTATCAGCTGGCGCGTCTACCAGGACATGGCCGACAATTTCACCGACAACCCGCTGGCCGGTTTCAAGGCCTTCCGCGACAGCTATGACGGGCTGCCGGGATCCGATCCGCGCCTGGCGGCGCTGGGTCTGTCCACCTGGCACCTGGACGGGTTGAAAGCCGACGTGCTGGCCGGCAAGCTGCCCAAGGTCTCCTACATCGTCGCCCCGTCAAAGGATTCCGAGCACCCCGGCCCTTCCAGCCCCGCCCAGGGCGCCGACTACACCGCCCGGGTGCTGAACGCCCTGACCGCCGACCCCAAGGTCTGGGCCAAGACCGCCCTCTTCGTGATGTTCGACGAGAACGACGGCTTTTTTGACCATGATCCGCCGCCCGCGCCGCCTTCGGCCAATGCGGAGGCGCCGGGAACCTATCTGGGGGCATCAACCGCCGACACCGCCGGCGAATACCACCTGAACCACGCCGCCAGCGAAGCCAACACCGACCGCCCCGAACTGGTCGGCCGGCCCTATGGCCTGGGGCCACGGGTGCCGATGTACGTCCTCTCGCCCTGGAGCCGCGGCGGCTACGTCAATTCCCAGGTGTTCGACCACACCTCGGTTATCCGGTTTCTGGAGACGCGCTTTGGCGTGCGCGAGCCCAACATCACGGACTGGCGGCGCGAGGTCTGCGGCGACCTGACCAGCTGTTTCAATTTCAAGACCCCCAACGATGCGCCGTTCCTGGCCGCCCTGCCCGCCACCGCCGAGACCGCCGCGCGCGCCGCCGCTCTGCCCGGCCGCACCGCCCCGCCCACGCCCGCAACACCAGGCGTGCCTGTGCAGGCGG
Source organism: uncultured Brevundimonas sp. (assembly GCA_964543805.1). Lineage (GTDB taxonomy): Bacteria > Pseudomonadota > Alphaproteobacteria > Caulobacterales > Caulobacteraceae > UBA5005. The sequence continues at coordinate 6,637 of CAZJBC010000051.1, read as the reverse complement.
CCGGCGTGAGGCCCTCAAAAGCCCTGCCCTACGCTTTGCGCGTCACCGAGGATGTTACCGGCGGCGCCATCCGGCTGACCTTCGTCAACGACGGCGCGGCAGGCGCGGTGTTCCACGTCTATGACCGCCATCACCTGGACCGCGCGCCCCGGCGATACACGGTCGGTCCGGGAAAGTCGCTGCAGGGAATCTGGGACGTCGGCGCCTATGACCTGTGGGTGCGCGGCCCCAACGGCTTTCACCGCCAGTTCGCGGGCGTCGCTGCGGGCGCCGAACCCACGGTGGCGGCCAGTTACGACCGCACGGGCGGGGTCCTGACGCTGACGGTGCATAACCCGGGCAAGACGCCGGTGCGCGTAACAGCTGCGCCGGGGGCCTATCAGGCAGCGCACTCGGCCTGGCAGGCGACGTTAAAGTCCGGTGCCGCCGCCAGCCAGACCTGGCCCCTGGCCGCAACCATGGGCTGGTACGATCTGAGCCTGCGGATCGACGGCCACCCCGCCTATCTGCGCCGTCTGGCCGGCAGGATGGAAACCGGCCAGGACCTGGTCAGCGATCCGGCCATGGCCGGTCCCGCCGTCATGGGGCAGGCCTGACCGTCAGTAATACCGCGCCGCGGCCACCGCCTTCACAACTCCGGTCGACAGCTTGACGTTCAACACCTGGCCCGGCTTGGCCTCGCGCAAGACCTTCGCGGTCGGCGGCGCGTCGTCAATGGCGGTGATCAGGTCTCCGGCGGCAAGGCCGGCCGCCTGGGCGGGGCTACCCGGGCCGATATAGCGGATCCGCAAGGCCGGGCCCTCCGGCTTGATCTGAATGCCGGTGAAACGCCGCTCGATCGGCTGGGCAAGTCGTGGCGTCGGGATCGTCCAAAGGCGGCCGGGCAAATCCAGGATCAGGTCGAAGCAGCGCAGCAGGGATACGCCGATAACCACGTCATAGGCCGCAAAAGGCCCGGCCTTGTCGGGCATGATGCTGACGGGGACGTCAGCGATCGTGTAGCCCGCCAGAACCACCGCGCCGGCGCTGGTGACCGGCGACAGCACCGGGACCATGCGCTCGCCCTGGGCGATGAAGGCCAGACGGCTGGAGGCGGCGCGGCCCTTGCCGATTTCATGGGCCCTGGCGAAAGCCTGAGAGACTAGGACCGGCGCGGTGCATCCCAGGTCGATGATGCCCTGGATCGCGATCCCGTCGATGACCAGATTGATGGCCGGCTCGGCCCGCGTCTGCATGGTCAGGGGCTGCAGCACGGCCGTCGAGGGCGGTTCGAAATCATCCCGCTGATAGAGGCTGAGCGTCTTGGGCCCAAAGTCAAGCCCCACAATATATTCTCGAAACAGATCCTTGCCGGCCACGGCGACGGCGGCTTGCTCGGTCTCCAGCGCCAGTTCGGACAGGTCATCCAGCGTCGGCTCAACCAGCAGGCTCTGGCTGCCGACGGCGAACGGCAAGGCCTTCAGAAATTCATCGCCCCCGAACGGCGCGCCCATCGCGAATCCCGACGCCGCGGCGAACGCCTTGTCCACCTCGCAGAGCGGCGCGCCGTTATCCAGTAGCGCCCGGGCCGGCTTGCCGCCAATCGTCAGGGGAAAGACGATGTAGGGGTGAGCTTCATCAAACGCGACGCTGGCCTGGGGCGCGCTGGGCGGCGCGGGCCGCGCGCAACCGGCCAGGGCGAAGGCCAGCGCCGTTCGGCGGGTGATCGAGGCCGCTCTAGCTATCGGCGCGCGCATCGACGATCAGCTGGAACTTTCGGGTGCGGGCGTTCAGCGGAATGTCCTCAACAACCGGGACCTCGAAGGCGACATTTTCCATCCCCTTCTGCGCCAGGATTTCGCCAAGCCTGGCCCTGACGCCCTCGACGGCGCGGGCGCGGCCCTCGGTGTCGAGCGCGCGATCAAGACAGACAGGAAACCGGAACGAGGCCTCGCCGGTGATCTGCATCTGGAAGCGCGTGACCCCGGCCACGAAAATCTCGTTGATGGTGTGCGGACTGATGAAGTCGCTGGCGCCCTGGGCGTTGAGGAAAACCGGCGTGCGCTCGGTTCGGCCCACCAGGTTCTCGATCACCAGATAGCGGTCATCGGGCCCGCTGACCGGTTTGAGCACATCGCCCATGCGGTAGCGGATCAGCGGCAGGGTGTAGTTGAAAAGGTTGGTGATCAGAGAATGGTCGTCGGCGAATTCGAAGATCAAGTCGTTGTCGTTCAGCGTCATGGTCTCGCCGCCGGGATTGGAGGCGCCCAGCCCCAGATGTTCGGTGCAGCCATAGGCGCTGGTGACCTGGGCGCCGCCGAAGGCCTCAGACAGGAAGGCCATGTCAGCTTTGGTGACCGTCTCGCCGGTGGCGAAGATGGCGACCGGATGGATCTTCAGCGCGCCCTTGATCTGCTGCTCGCCGAGCATGCGCAAGGCGGTGGTGTAGCCGCCCAGCACATCGGGCCTGAAGGCGTTCAGCGCCTCGAGGGTTTGCGGCAGCGGGCTGTTGATCTCGAAGGCCTTCACCTTCAGCACCAGCCGCAAAAGGCCGCGGCCAAAGCTGGTCATCGAGGTCACGCCCGCATAGTGCCCGTCGGTGGCGCCGTAAAAGGCCAGACGAAACCGCCCGCGTCCCTTGCGCTTCATCGCCGGCCGTTGCTGGCGACCCCGCCCGCGGCCGCCGCCAGATGCTCGGCCCCAGTCAGCGGGCGAATAAACGAAATAGCCCGGCTCGCCGGATGTGCCCGAGGTGTGCATAACGATGTATTTGCCCCACAGGCGCTCGGTCGGATCGTGGCTGCGTGTCAGAAAATCGGCGACGGCCTTTTTGGTGATGCGCGGATCGGTGACGATGCGGTCGAAATTGGCCATCAGGGTCTGTTTGGTCAGTTCCGGAAAGTCGGCGGGCGTGCAGGTCGCAAGGTTGATGCCCCGCTCGGCGATCAGCTCGGCGTAATAGGGCGAGCGGGCCTTGGCCCACCGAGCCAGGGCGCGGAATTTTTCCAGCCGCACCGCCTCAAACTCGGCGCGGGTCAGACGCGCGTTGCGCCGCGCCTCGGCGATCTTGCCCATCATGGCGAAGAACTGGTCGAACATTCTCAAGCCCTGCTGACATTTCCCCGCGCCTCGTTCGGGCGCCTGACGCCATATTGACAGGTTCGGGCGCATTCTTCACCCTTGCCATCAGCGCGTTCTGAGACGCCGCCTGTCCGTGGCAAGGGGGACGCCTCCCACTCAGTGAGACCTGATCCTTACGAACCCTTCTTCCGGCCTTTCGTAAGCGGACGTTTGGCGACCTTGGAAGGAAGGTTTTCCCATGAGCCGAGCGCTCACCGCAAAGACACGTCTCGACACCCTGAAAAAGGACGCCAAGCGCTGGCGAAAGGCCGTGCGCGCCGGCGACGCCGCCGCCCGCGCCCGCCTGACCGCGGCCTGGCCCAAGACGCCGGCCGAGCCTGCCCTGCGCGATATTCAGCACGCCCTGGCGCTGGAATACGGCCAGAAAAGCTGGATCGCCCTGAAGGCGGCGCTGGATGATCTGGCCCTGGGCCGGCAGAGCCGCGCCGAGCGGGTCGAGACTGTGCTGCGCCACGGCTGGGACGGCGATGCCGCCACGGCACGGCGCATACTGGCCGCCGATCCCACCATCGCCCGCGAGAGCCTGTTCACGGCCGCCGCGGCCGGCGATCTGGACGAGGTGAAGCGGCGGCTTTCCGCTGATCCAGACTCTGCGCTGCAATCCGGCGGATCCCGCGCCTGGACGGCCCTGGCCTACGCCGCCTACAGCCGACTGGACGAGACCAGCGCCGTCGACATAGCCCGCGCTCTGCTCGAGGCGGGCGCGGATCCAAACTTCGCCTTCGACGACGGCTGGGGCTGCCCGTTCAAGATCGTTACCGGCGTCATCGGCCAGGGCGAGGGCGTCAAGCCCACCCACCCCCGGGCGCGCGACCTGGTCGAGCTGTTGATCGCGGCCGGCGCCGATCCCTTCGACGCCCAGACCCTGTACAACACCTCGATCGTCGAGGACGACGTCTTCTGGATGGATCTGCTCTGGCGTCACTGCGACAAGCAGGCCCGGACCGAGCAATGGACAAGCGGCCCCGCCGCCGGCCTGGGCGGGCGGCTTAAGCCGAACCCCGTGGACTATCTGCTGGGCAATGCGGCTGGCCAGAACCATCTGAAGCGCGCCGCCTGGCTGCTGGATCATGGCGCCGACGCCAACGCGCTCCACGCCTACAGCGGCCAGCCCGTCCACGCCGTGGCCCAGCTGGCGGGTTTCACCGCCATGGCCGGCCTGCTGGACCGCCACGGCGCCAGGCCGGCGGCCCTGACCGGCGTCGAGGCCTTCCAAGCCGCGTGCCTGCGGGGCGACGAGGCCGCCGCCCGCGCGATGCTGAAGAGCGATCCTGCCCTGCTGGCGAATTCCGGCCCGCTGCTGACCGCGGCCATGTTCGGCAACGTCGACGCCGTCCGCCTGTTGCTGAAGCTGGGCGCGCCGGTGGGCGGCCTCGACGCCGACGGCATAAGCCCACTGCACCGGGCGGTTCAGTCCAGTTCTTTGGCGTGCGTGGACCTACTGGTCGCCGCCGGCGCCGATGCAAACCTGCGCGAGCGTAAATGGAACGGCACGCCGCTGAGCTGGTCCATTGTGCTGGGCCGCCCGCACGTCGCCGATCGCCTGGCGCCGCTGAGCCGCGACGTCGCAGCCCTGGCTGCCGGCGGCAAGGCTGATCGGCTCAAGGCGGTGCTGGACGATGATCCTGCCCCCGCCCGCCAGGTCTTCGGCCGGGATCCAGAGCGGCCCACGGCTCTGTTCTGCCTGCCCGACGACGAGGCGGCGGCCGTGGACATCGCGGCCATCCTACTGAGCTGCGGCGCAGATCCGAAGGTGCGCAATTCCAAACGCTTGACGCCGGCTCAGGCGGCTGAGAGGCGTGGACTGGACGAGGCTGCGGACCTGATCGCCAATAGCCGGGTCAGAAAGACGCCATGACCGCCCGCCGTTTCGATCCCATCCCTTACGCCGCCCAGCTGGGCGCGATTGTGACCATCTGCTTGGGCACCTCGCTGGCCAAGCAGCTGTTTCCGCTGGTCGGAGCGGAAGGGACCACGGCGATCAGAATCGGGACCTCAGCCCTGATGTTGCTGGCCTTCTGGCGGCCATGGCGATTTCAATTCACCCGGGCCGACCTGAGCAGACTGGCGCTCTATGGCGCGGTGATGGGGCTGATGAACCTGTCGTTCTACATGGCCCTGCGCACCGTGCCCCTGGGCCTGGCCATCGCCATCGAGTTCACTGGGCCCCTGGGTCTGGCCATGCTGGACTCGCGGCGCCCCCTGCACTTCCTGTGGATCGCCCTGGCCATAGGCGGCCTGGGCCTGCTGCTGCCCATCGCTCGCAACGGCCACGGCCTGGATCCGATCGGCGCCCTCTTTGCCTTTGCAGCCGGCCTGTTCTGGGCGCTCTACATTGTGCTCGGCCGCCGAACCAAGCACCTGCCGGCCGGCCCGTCTGTGGCCATCGGCATGGCGGTCTCGGCGTTGATCCTGGTCCCGGTCGGCCTGGTCACTGCGGGCGCGAAACTCCTGTCGCCGACCGTGCTGGGCCTGGGCCTCGTCGTCGGCCTGTTCTCCAGCGCCCTGCCCTATTCGTTGGAGATGATCGCCCTGCGCGGCATATCGAGGCGCAGCCTGGGCGTCCTGCTCAGCGCCGAGCCGGCTTTCGGCGCCCTGGCCGGCCTGGCCCTCCTGGGCGAACGCTTAAGTCTGCTGCAGTGGTCAGCGATCGGCCTGATCATCATCGCCTCGGCAGGAACGGTGCTGACCGATCCGGCGACAAGGGAGAGCGACTTCGTTCCGCCGGCCGGCTAACGGACGATTGTAAAGCCCGGCGGCGGGGCGGTTTCGTGGTGCTCGGGGAAGTACATGTCCATGACGATATTGCTGACTTTGGGCTCGCCTCTGGCGCAGGTGACCCGATAGTTATCGACGATGGAGCCGAACACGCCCGGGCCCAGATTGCCGGTGCGGACGAACGACGGGGCCGAGCCGTCCGAACAGCGCAACCGGCGCAGATAGGCCATCTGGCCTGGCGGATTGTCCACCCGGATTGGATTCTGCGCCGTACCCAGCGGATAGTGGGACGCCTTGGCGATGCGGTCGGCCAGGTCCTTGCCGGTCGCCCGGCCCATGAAGGTCAGGAACTCGAGGTTCTTGGGCGCCGGTCCGTCCGGAATGGCGGCAACCGCTCCGCCGGAAGCGGCCGGCGGGGCGCCGGTCGTGGCGCACCCGGCCAGCAACAGGGCCATGACGGCGAGCGTTGAATGGGTCTTCATGGTGTCTCCCCCGAGCGTTGTTGCTCCAGAGGCTGACCTATCCGCGCGCTTCAATCAAGACGGGCGCCCAGGGACGACGACCAGACAAAGAAAAACCCCGCAAGTTTCCCTGCGGGGTCTTTGATCTTGGGTGCGGGAGCAGGATTTGAACCTGCGACCTTCAGGTTATGAGCCTGACGAGCTACCGGGCTGCTCCATCCCGCGGCAAGCCTCGAAATGTAGTGCGTGAATGAAGGGAGAAGAACCTGAGCTATTTTACACACATCCGCTTTGTAGACCTGGCGACGACCTACTCTCCCGCGCCTTGAGACGAAGTA
>CAZJBC010000050.1:0-13030 GCA_964543805.1 uncultured Brevundimonas sp. | reverse complement strand
TTCGGCGGTGGAGATCTTCCGCGGCAAGCCCGAGGACGTCTCGACCGCGCCGGAAGTGCTGCGCGATCCCGACGGCAAGGTCGCCGCGGTGATGATGGAGCGCGGCGTCAGCTTCTTCGAGACAGAGCACTATCTCGACGTCGGAGCCGGGTCCGGCGCTTCGGCCTTCAAGAAGCTCAACCTGCCGCTCAAGTCTACCCTTCAGGGTCTGGTTGACGGCCAGCTGGTCGCCACCCTGGAGCAGACCTGGAAGGACACGGTCTTCAAGGAAGGCGACCTGATCTCGCTGGATCTGGCGGCCTTGAAAAAGCCGGCGCCCGCGCGCGATCCGGTTCCGGGCCTGGTGCTGCGCCCGGCCGACAACCAGGCCATCGACACGGTCGCGACCACGAAGAACCGCCTGGTCGTGGCTCTGTATCAGGACGTCAAGGGCGCTCTGCTCAGCTATTCGCACACGCCGACCGGGTGGAAATCACGCCGCATGCTGTTGCCGGATGATGTTTCGGTGGACATCAGCTCGACCGCTGATCGCGACGACAAGGTGTTGATCACCACCGCCAACTATCTGACGCCCACCACCCAGTATCTGATCGACGCGGCCACGGGCGAGTCCCACCTGCTGCGGGCCCTGCCGGCCCGTTTCGATGCGTCAAAGGATGTGGTTCAGCAGTTCTGGGCGACCTCGAGCGATGGAACTCACATTCCCTATTTCGTCGTCCACCCCAAGGGCATGAAGACCGACGGGACCGCGCCCACCCTGCTCTATGCCTATGGCGGCTTCCAGATTTCCGAAACGCCTGCCTATTCGGGCACGATCGGCAAGCTGTGGCTCGAACACGGCGGGGTCTATGTGGTGGCCAATATCCGTGGCGGCGGCGAATTCGGGCCGCGCTGGCACAACGCCGGCCTGAAGGAAAACCGGCAAAAGGTGTTCGACGACTTCTTCGCGGTCTCCGAGGACCTGATCCGGCGGGGCGTCACCTCACCACGCAGGCTCGGCATCATGGGCGGCTCCAACGGCGGCCTTTTGATGGGCGTGGCACTCACCCAGCGTCCGGAACTTTACCACGCCATCGTCATCCAGGTGCCGCTGTTCGACATGCTGAACTATACAAGGCTGGGGGCCGGCGCCTCGTGGGTGGGCGAATACGGCGATCCGGACATCCCGGCGGAGCGGGCCAATCTGGAAAAGTGGTCGCCCTACCAGAACCTGAAAGCCGGCCAGCCCTATCCGGAGGTCTATATCGACACCTCGACCAAGGACGATCGCGTCCACCCCGCCCACGCCCGCAAGGCCGCGGCGCGGCTGAAAGAACTGGGCTATCCCTTCCTCTATTACGAGAACATCGACGGCGGCCATTCGGCGGCGGCCAATCTGAACGAGAACGCCCGCCGCTCGGCCCTGGAATTCACCTATCTCGCCCAGAAGCTGATGGATTGATGGTCGAGGGGCTGGATGCGGTGCTGGCGACGGGCTGGACTCTGGCGGAGGACGGCAACGCGATCTCGCGCACCTTCCGCTTCGCTGATTTCGCCCAGGCCTTTTGCTTCATGACCGCCGTGGCCCTGGCGGCGGAAAAGATGGACCACCATCCTGACTGGACCAATGTCTACAACCGGGTCGATGTCACCCTTTCCAGCCATGACATCGGCGCCCTGAGTCTCCGCGACGTGAAGCTGGCCCGGCGGATGAACGCCCTCTACGGCGGGACGCCCTCGAACGATTGACGGCGGCCGCTTTCGCCCCCTATGTCGCGGTCAAACAACCGTTTGAGGGAACAAGGACATGGGCAAGCTTGACGGCCGGGTGGCCATCGTATCGGGCGCGGCCAGCGGCATCGGCCGGGCCAGCGCCAAACTGTTCGCCAGCCAGGGCGCCGCCGTGGTCGCCACGGACCGAGCCCAGGGCGTCGAAGAGACCGTCCGTGAAATCCACGCCGCCGGCGGTCGGGCTACGGCGCTGATCGGCGATACATCCAACGAAGGCGACGTCATGGACTGGGTCGCCACGGCCGTGGCCGAGTACGGGGGCCTGGACATCCTCTACGCCAACGCCGGCGTCTCCAGCGCCACCGAGGGCTACGCGGCGTTCCTGGAACAGAGCTTTGACACCTGGGCCACGGTGCTGCGCATCAACACCATCGGCCCGTTCCTGGCCATCAAGCACGCAGCCCCGGCGATGATCGCGCGCGGCCGGGGCGCCATCGTCTGCACCGCCTCGGTGGCCGGCATCCGGTATGGCGCGGGCCCCGCCCACTATTCGGCCAGCAAGGCCGGCGTCATCAACCTGGTCTCCACCGCCTGCCAGGAGCTGTTCGGCACCGGCATCCGGGTCAACGGCATTTGCCCGGGCCTGATTGAGACCGGCATGACCAAGCCCGTCTATGACCGCGCCCGCGAGCGCGGCTCGGAAGGCAAGATCGGCCAGCTCAATCCCCTGATGCGCGGCGGCCAGCCAGAAGAGATCGCCAACGCGGCCATGTTCCTGGTTTCGGATGACGCCTCCTACGTCAACGGTCACTGCCTGGTGGTGGACGGCGGCCTGTCCAGCTCGCACCCGGTGGCGGGCCGCAAGCCGATGGTGCTGGGAACGGCGGGCTAGACGACGCTTCCCCTGAACCCTGAGCCGCTCTAGGCTCGTTCCAAACGCCGGAAACAGGCGGGCAGGGGAGTCGGGTTCGATGTGGAAACGTGCAACAGCGGCGGCCGGCGCGATGCTGGCCATCTGGATCGTCGGCAGCACGGCAACCGCCCAGCCGCCGGCTGCACCAGCCCGAGGCGGCGCTGGTCGCGGCCCCGCGCCGGCCGCGGCGCCTGGTTTTGTCCTGCCGCCCGAGAACGCCGGCGGCCGCTACGCCGGCAATGGCGAACCTGACTTCAAGGCCCGCTGCGCCGCCTGTCACGATCCGGCCGTGGGCCGCGCGCCCAGCAAGACCGACCTGGAGAGCCGCTCGTCGGAAGATATTTATGACGCCATCAAGGACGGCTCCATGGCGCCCATGGCGGCCGGGCTGAACGAGACCCAGCTCTACGCCATCGCCTATTTCCTCACTCACAAGGCGCCGGTGCCGCGCTCGACGGCGGCCGATTCGAACCCTTGTCCGACCCAAAAGCCTCTGGATCTGCATGCGGGCGTCTGGAACGGCTGGGGGGTCGACCCGGCTAATAGCCGCTATCAGCCGCGGCCCGGGCTCACCACGGCCGATGTGCCGAAGCTGAAGGTCAAATGGTCCTTCTCCTACCCGGGCACCAAGAACGCCCAGGCCACTATTTTCGGCGGCCGCGTCTATGTCGCCTCCATGGCCGGCAAGATCTATTCGCTGGATGCGAAAACCGGCTGCGTCTACTGGCGCACCGACCAGCGCGCCGGCGTGCGCGCCTCGATGACCGTCGCGCCGCTTTCCACCGCGCCCAGCAAATACGCCCTCTATCTGGGCGATGACCGCATGTACGTGCGCGCGCTCGACGCCCTGTCGGGCAAGGAGCTGTGGGCCACCCGCGTCGGCGACCATGTCTCGGGCCGCATCTCTGGCGCGCCCACCCTCTATAACGGCGTCATCTACGCCGCCATGGCCTCAGGCGAAGAGAACCTGATGGCCACCAGCAACTATGAGTGCTGCACCTTCCGCGGGGCGGTGGCGGCGGTCGACGCCAGGACCGGCCGCCTTCTGTGGAAACGCGAGGTCATCTCCGAGCCCTTGCGGCCCACCGGCCTGAACCGCTTCGGCGGCCAGATGCACGGGCCGGCCGGGGCGGGGATCTGGTCCTCGCCGACCATCGACGCCAAACGCGGCCAGCTGCTGGTCGGCACCGGTAACAGCTACACCGAGGTCGAGACGGCCTCGTCGGACGCCATCGTCGCCATGGACCTGAAGACCGGCGCCATCCGCTGGGCCACCCAGGTCCTGCCCCACGACAACGACACCGGCGGCTGTCACCAGGGCGCCAACTGCCCGCCGGCGCCGGATTATGACTTCGGCTCCTCGCCGCAGATCATCACGGTCGCCGGCAAGGATCTGATCGTCGACGGCGCCAAATCGGCCATCGCCTACGCCTTTGATCCTGCCGACGGTCACATCGTCTGGCAGACGCCCAAGCTGGGCTCCGGCGGCGCCCTTGGCGGGTTCGAATTCGGCTCAGCCAGCGACGGCAAGGTCTTCTACGGCGGTCTGGCCGACGCCGGCGCCAATGGCAAACCGGGCCTTGTCGCCCTCAACCCAGCCAATGGCGACGTCATCTGGCGCGTGGCCGGCGACCGGCCTGCCGCCTGTCATGTCCCGTCCGGCCGCTGCGCCCCCGGCTATTCCCAGGCCGTCAGCCTGATCCCCGGCGTGCTGTTCGCCGGCGACATGAACGGCTGGCTGCACGCCTTTGACGCCAAAACCGGCGCCGAGCTGTGGAAGTACGAGACCACCCTGCCGCTGGACACCGTCAACGGCGTCAAGGGCGCGGTCGGCGGCAGCCTGGACAACGCCGGGCCCACGATCGCCGGCGGCATGGTCTATGTGCACTCGGGCTACAACGGCAACGCCGGCGGCAACAATGTGCTCATCGCCTTTTCGCCGGACGGGAAGTAGGGGTTAGCCCGCCCGACCCGCCGCGGCTCCCGGCGCCGGGGCCAGCGCCGCCAGCTGGCGGATCAGGGTCCCGCGCGGATCGTTCACCACCCTGGTCTGCTTGTCGAAGATCATCGTCGACCGCGTCTGGGGGTTGTAGGCCGGCCAGTCGGGAATGCCCGCATGGTTGGGGCTGCCGCTCTTGGCGAAGGCCACATAGGCCCCTGCGAAGCGGTCGGCCATCAGCCTGCCTTCGGCAGAGCCGCTGGACATGGTCTGGTCGCGGAAATTGTGGAAGGTGGCTGACACGTCCAGTCCGTGGACCGCGCCGAACTTGCCGTCGGCCATGTTCGAGATCCAGTCCCACTCGTACATATAGGCCGGCGCCTTGCCGAGCGCGGCCTTGCGTTCGGCCTGGACGATGGCGCCGCGCCCGCGGGAAGCGTCGGTCAGGACTGTCGCCTGGACGAGATAGTTGGAATCCTGCGGCCGGGCGGCCTTGTGGGCGGCGATGATGGAGTCGGCGTTGGCCTCGCCATAGGTGCGGGCGACGATGGCGCGCAGACCGGCGGCGTCCAGGTCCCAGTTGGTCAGGCTCAACGCCGCATCGTGCAGGGCGGTGGAGATGATCACCGGCACATCGGCCGATTCGGCCGGCGCGCCCGGATCGAAGGGATGGTGGGGAAGGTAATCGCCGTCCATCACCGGCGAGCCGGATCCGCCGGCCTGCAGAATTTCCTGCCAGGTGAGGCGCTGGATGCGGGCGATGTCGTTTTTCGGAATGTTCAGCTTGGCCAGCAGGGTCTCGGCGCCGCGCGCCGCCGCAGCCTTGTCGCCGAGGCGCAAGGTGGAGCCGCTCTGGATTCCAGCCCGGTGGAAGAGACCGCGCGCCGCGGGCGTTCCCATCAGCACCGAGTTCTTGGCCCCGCCGCCCGACTGGCCGAAGATCATCACCCGGTTCGGATCGCCGCCGAAGTTTTCGATATTGTCCTTCACCCACTGCAGCGATGCGACCATGTCCATGACGCCGCAGACGCCGGCGTATTTGAAGTCGGACGGCGCGCCCAGGTCGATCAGGTTCAGATAGCCGAAGGTCCCCAGCCGGTGGGTGACGGTGACGACCACCACATCGCCGAAGCGGGACAGTTCGGCGCCGTCATAGCCGATGCCGTTGCCCGAACCGGTGGCCCAGCCGCCGCCGTGGAAACTGACCATCACCGCCTTCTTGGCGCTCTTGTCGACGGAGGGCGTCCAGACGTTCACCGTAAGACAGTCCTCGCCCATGCCGCCGTCATTGTGCCGGTCCCAGCAGATCAGGCGGCCATATTCGCTGCCCAGGGCCGAAAGGGTCTGGGGGCTGATCTGGCTGAAGGCGTGGCATTCGCGCACGCCGGCCCAGGCCGCGGGCTTCTTCGTCGGCATGTAGCGGTTGGGCCCGCCGGTGGGCGCGCCATAGGGAATCCCCTTGAACTCCTTGATCTCGCCATTGGCCATGCCCTGGACTTTTCCGTTGGTGGTCTCGGTGGTCCAGAACAGGGGCGCGGTGGGCTGACCGCCGCCGAGGGCGGGGGTGGGGGGCGCCGCGGCCGGCGCGGCGGCGGGCTGGGCCTGAGCCATTTGGGTGGTCGCGGCGGCGGCGACAACGCCGGCTCCAGTCAGCACCGTGCGGCGATTGATAATGGGCTTGTCAGTCATGGCGGTTTCCTCCCGGGCCTTTTCGCCCTTGTGGTTTGACGCTACGCCCGGGCCTGGCCTTGCGTCAATTACAGTCAAGTTTGATTGCAAATGACCAGCGGCGGTCACCGGGGCGCAGCGGCCTGCAGCTGGGCAAAACGGATTACCTGACCCGCCAGCACGCCGAGTTTTGCCCCGTCCGGCGCCTCGCCGCCCGTCTGAACCACGCCCAGCGGCGTGGGCCAGCCGCGCAGGGCGTGAACCACCGAGCGCAAGGCCGCCAGGGTCGAGCCGCCCGCCTGCAATCCGTCGGCGGTGACGATCAGCCCCACGGCCCGTCCGTCCAGATAGGGCCGCACATCGTCGCGCAAGTCTTCCAACCCATCCAGGGCGTTCTTGACCAGCCCAGAGATTGAGCCGTGATAGCCCGGGCTGGCGATGATCAGGCCGTCGGCCTTGCGCACCGCTTCGACCAGTTCGGCCCGCGCGCCGCGGCCTGTGCCGTCCTGTGGATCATAGATCGGCTGAGCCATCAGCTCGGTGCCGCCAAAAGCGCGGGTATCCGCCCCAAGGGATTCAGCCGCCTTCAGGGCCAGCTTCAGCGCCGTCTCGGTGCCGGAGTCACCGCGGGTCGTCCCCCCTATCCCCACGATCAACAATCAGGCGTCCGCCCGTTCGGTTTCGAACAGCTTTTTCAGCTCGTTCTTCATTATCTTGCCGTTGGCGTTGCGCGGCAGGGTCTCGGTGCGGAACAGCACCTTGACCGGCACCTTGAAGGCGGCCAGCCGCTCGGCGACAAAGGCGCGCAGTTCGCGCTCGGTGGCGGTCGCATCGGGCTTGAGGGTCACGACAGCGGCCGGTTCTTCGCCGAGGGTTCGGTGCGGAATGCCGACCAGGGCCGCATCCATCACCGCCGGGTGGTCATAGAGAACGTTCTCGACCTCGATGCAGTAGATGTTCTCGCCGCCGCGGATCAGCATGTCCTTGGCCCGGTCGATCATGTAGCAGTAGCCGTCCTCGTCCAGACGGGCCAGGTCGCCGGTCTTCAGCCAGCCATCGACGAAAGTCTGGGCCGTGGCCTCGGGCTTGTTCCAGTAGCCGTCCACCACATTTGGCCCATAGACCCAAAGCTCGCCCACCTCGCCCGCAGGCAGCGGGCCGGCGCCGTCGACAGTCATGATCTTCATGTCGCCCACCGGCGCGGCCGGGCCGCAGCTGTCGGGCTTGGCGATATATTCCCAGCCGACGTGGCTGGTGAAGGTGGCGCAGGTCTCGGTCATGCCCCAGCCGTTGCCGGGACGGGATCCCTTGAAGGTCTCCTTGATCTTGCGCACCAGTTCCGGGGCCGAAGGCGCGCCGCCGTAGCTGACCGTATCCAGCGACGACAGGTCGTACTTGGCGCGGCTGGGGTGTTCAATCAGCTGCCAGGCGATGGTCGGAACCCCGCCGGTGGCGTTGACCTTTTCCCGCTCGATCAGCTGCATGGCCTGGTCCGGCTCCCACTTGCGGATCAGAACCAGCTTGGCGCCGGTGGCCAGGATCGGCCCCAGCACGGCGAAACAGCCGGTCACGTGGAACAGCGGCACAACCAGCAGATTGACCTTCTGCGGCTCCAGGTGCGGGTCGGGATTGGGCAGGGGATCGCCCGCCATCAGCAGGGATCGAGTGTTGGCGATGCCGGTCGCGCCAATGTTGGAACAGCCGGCGCGATGGCTGGCCATGGCGCCCTTGGGCTTGCCGGTGGTGCCCGAGGTGTAAAAAATGGTCGCCGCGTCTTCCGGGGCCAGCGGAACCTCCGGCATCGCAAGCTGAGGCAACTTGCCCCAGTCATTTACCGCGCCGATCACCGCCTCCAGGCGCGAGACCTTGGGATGAGCGACTTCCTCGTCGTGGCGGGCGACCAGCACGCACTGCAGGTCCGGGCACTGGTCCAGATGTTCGGCGATGCGCTCCAGCCTTTCGGAATCGACAATGGCGACCTTGGCGCCGGAATCGGTCAGGCCGTAGTGCAGCTCCGGCCCGGTCCACCAGGCGTTCAGGGGCGTGATGATCGCGCCGACGATCAGGCTGGCGCAGTAGACCACCGGCCACTCGGGCAGGTTGCGCATCACCAGGGCGACGCGGTCGCCCTTGTTGACGCCGCGGGCGATCAGGTCGTGGGCCAGGGCGATGGTGGCCTTGCCAAAGGCCGGATAGGTGGCGCGATCGTTCTCGTAGACCAGGAATTCGCGGTCCGGATAGGTCTGGCTTGCCAGGAAAAGTTCGCGGAACGTCGGCGGCGCGTTCTTCCAGACCCTTACGGTGCGCCCGCCGATAACCTTTTCTTCCATCTCGAACTTGGCGCCCGGCGCGGTCAGCAGGGCGTGGGCCTGGTCCTTGGTCATCACGGGCCAGCCTGTCGGAAGGGGGGCGGCTTCGGTCATGGCGTCCATCTCACTATCACTGGGGCCGAAGCGCTGCGGCCCCGGCCGGGTTTCCTGCCCTCATCGCCGGCGCAAACGCGCGCCAGCCTTCAGGTTTTCCGCGTTTGGTCCGCGGCTTTGATCTTCATCTATATCCCCGGCGGCGGGCCGCGCAACAGGATCGCGCCTCTAGCCGGGGGCCGGCGCGGTCAAGTCGGTCGCCATCGCCGGTCGCGACGTCATGGACGCGACGCTTGACAAAAAAATACGGACGTCCACGTTCGACCGATGGCCAGACCGTCGAACCGCGCAACGATTCTCGAGCAAGGCCTCAAGGTCGTCCACGCCCAGGGATTTGCCGGCGCCAGCGTGCGCGATATCGTCCAGGCGGCGGGCGTGCCGCAGGGCTCGTTCACCAATCACTTCAAATCCAAGGAAGATTTCGGTCTTGAGGTTATCGACCTGGCCTGGTCGGGCCTCAGAAGTGAGATCGACAGAACCCTGGGCGGATCCGCCGCCAGTCCGCTCAAGCGGCTCGAGGCCTATATCGATGCGGTGATCCGGCGGCTTGACGGCGACGATCTGAAAACCGGCAACCTGCTGGGCAATCTGGCGGCGGAACAGCCGTCAAAGCGCATCCGCCGCCGGCTGGCCGAACTCTTCGCCGAAACCGAAAGCGCCATCGCCGATTGTCTGAAAGCCGCGGCGCAGGCGGGCGAGATTTCAAGCGATCTCGATCCGGACGAGCTGGCCGGCGTCATCGTCGCCTCGCTCGAAGGCGCGGCCCTGCTGACCAAGACGGGCCGCAGCGCCGCGCCGCTCAAACGGGTCAGGCGAATCCTGTTCGCAACCGTCCTGCGCCGGTAGGGCCTAGGACAGAACCTGGATGACCACCCGGCGGTTTTGCGCCCGGCCGGCCTTGGTCTTGTTCGGCGCCACAGGATTTTCCGCACCATAGGAGATGGTGTTGATGCGGTTCAGCGGCACGCCCTTGGTGCTCAGATAGCGACGGACGGCTTCGGCCCGTTGCTGGCCCAGCGCCTGATTGGCGGCGGCCGAACCGGTCGAGTCGGTATAGCCCTGAATTTCCAGATAGACGTTGTGGTTGTCGGCCTTCAGGCGGGTGACCAGTTCATCCAGGCGCGCCGTGGCTTCCGGCGACAGCTTGTCGCCGCCGGCCGGGAACTTGATGCTGTCGTCAGAAAGCACCACCGAATAGAGGAACTTGCCTTCGGCCAGAACGCCGGCCGCTTTGGCGCGATCCAGCGCCTGCTGGGCGGTGGAGCTGATCTGGCTGACCTGGCCATTCAACTGGTTCACCTGGCCGCCCAGCTGGTTCACCTGGCCGCCGATCTGGTTGATCTGCGAGCCTTGCGTGGCGATGGCGCTCTGGGTGCTGGCCTGGGTGCTGGCCAGGTCGCTCTGCGTCTTGGCCAGCTGGTCGGCGTTGGCCTGCGCCTTGGCGCTGACCGGGTCAACGGCCTTGGCGATGTCGTCCTTGGTCGCGCAAGCGCTCAAGGACAGCAGGCCGACAACGGCCACGCCAGCCATGAAACCCATCTTTGCAGTCTTCACAGGTATGATCCTCTTCCTGTTGAAACAATCTTGGCGGAAAACTCCGCCGGCACTCATCCGTTCCCTATCCCAAGGTCAAGGCGCAATTTCGGCAATGTTGCGACCATGTCAGGAAGCAGCACGTTTTGAGGATATTTTGCCACATTCGTGGTCCGTCCTGCGTGCGCGACGAGCAGCAAGGCTTTATCTGCCGCCTCAGGCTGGCGGCGGCGCGACGCGGCGTCCAATCTTCGCCCCATCCAGCGACTAACACGGAGCTGACCGGCCCTGGCCGGTGTTTGGATTTTTGATGAGTCTCTCCCCGCCGCCGCCCAGCGCCGATCTGCAAGGCGAACCGGCCCTGCCTCGCCAGGACCGGTCGCGGCGATCCGGCCGGACCTGGCTCATGCTCGCCCTAAGCCTGACGGCCCATCTGTCGGCCCTGCTCGCCGTCCTGTGGATTTACGCCGCGCCGTCCGCCCAGCCCGGAACCGAGCCGGTGACGGTGTCCCTGATCGACGCCCCGCCTCAGCCGGCGCCGCCCGCTCCGCCCGCCCCGGCCAAGCCATCGCCCGCCCGCAAGGCCTCTCACCGCAAGGCCAAACCCCAGCCAGCGCCGCGCAATCGGCCATCGCCCAGGGCCCCGGCCGTTCAGGCGACCGACACCGCCAGCGAACTTTCCGACGCCCAGATGGCCCAGGCCGCCACAGCGGGAACCGGCTCGGGCGTGGGCTCGGGCGGACGGGCCTGCAACATGATCGCCTGGCTGCAGGCCGAACTGCGCAAGGATCCCGAGGTTCAGGCGGCTCTGTCAGAGGTCAGCCACGGCGGCCGCGCGACCTTGGTCTGGAACGGCGAATGGATCCGCAGTCCCGGCCAGGACGGCCCGGGCCTGGCCATTGTGCGCGAGGCGGTGATGATTCACGTCGCCTTCGCCCCAGCCGCCTGCCGGGCCGATCCGGTCAAGGGCCTGGTGATGCTGTCGCTGGCCGAAGGTCCGGGCTCGCCGCGCCTGGCGATGGGGACCGGCGAGTGGCGCTGGACGGACCTTTTGCATCCGCGCTGACCAGAATGCCTGGAGCGGCCGGGGGAAATCGAACCCCCGGCCTTCAGTTTGGTTCCACCGTCCCCGTCTGCTGGATCAATCCGGCAGGGCGAAGACCCACATCGTTGCGCTATCGTTCGGCGAGGTTGTCAGGCCCGCCACCCCCGCCACGTCGCGGGACTGCAGGTTGCCGCCGGTCGTGGAGACGGCGATGTACTGCTTGCCGCCCACCGAGAACGTGATCGGAGAGGATGTCGGGACGTTGTCCAGGCGGGTGCGCCACAGCAGCCGGCCGGTGCGGTCGTCGTAGGCCTTGAACCAGCGGTCAGCGTCACCGTTGAAAACGAGGCCGCCGCCGGTCGCCAGCGCCGCGCTGACCGGGGGCGCCACCTCGCGGCTGGTCCAGACCACCCGGTGGTTCTCCAGGTCGATCGCCTGCAGAATCCCATATTTGCCGCGTGTCTCCGGCGTCGGGTTCTTCTGCCACTGGGGGCCGCCCGGTTTCGGATCGACGCAGACATCGGCCAGCGGCACATAGACAAATCGGGTTGCCGGGCTGTAGGCGGCCGATGTCAGGCTGTGAGCGCCGGCCGCGTTCGGGCAGATGCCCGGCTTGCGCAAGCCCTGGAGATTCTCATTGGGCGCCGGAATCGCCGCCGGATTGAGATGCTTCTCGCCGGTGACCGGATCGATGGAGGCGATGGTGTTCTGCATCCCCAGATCCATCGAGAACAGGTACTGGCCGGTTTTGGCGTCCATCACCTCATAGATCGCCTGCTTGCCGGCCGTGATCACCACCCGGCGTTTCACGCCGTTCACCATCATGTCCATGATCTGGCGCTCGAACACCCAGTCGTGGTCGAGCTGGTCGTTCTTTTCGTGCTGGTAGTACCAGACGAGCCTGCCGGTGTCGGGGTCGAGCGCGATGGTCGCGTCGGTATAGAGCGCGTCGTTGGTCACGCCCGGGGCGGTCACCACTCGCAGCGGCTGGACGACGTAGGTGGGGGCGGTGCCGAAATAAATCAGGCCCGTCTGCGCGTCATAGGTCTCGCCGACCCAGACCGAGCCGCCGGTGCGCTTGTCCAGAGGCTGGCCGTTCCAGCTGTCGCCGCCCGGCTCGCCCGGCCGGGCGATGGTGTTGAACCGCCAGGCCTCGCGCCCGGTCGCCAGGTCGATGGCGATGACGAAATTGCCGCCCTGTACGCCCTGATAGCCGTTCAGGCCGATAATCACCTTGCCGTGGGCGATCAGGGGCGCGGACTTGATCTGGTGGGCGGTCTGGCCTTTCACGTCGATCGTGTGGTCCCAGATAATGGCGCCGGTTTTCGCGTTCAGCGCCAAAACGTGCATGTCCGAGGTCGGGACCAGCAGCATATTGCCCGAGATTGCCAGGCCCTTCTTGCTGGTAAAGCCGCCGCCGCCGCCCCGTGCGGGCGCAGCCGCGGGCCGCGCATAGCGCCAGAGCATCTCGCCGGTGGCCGCGTCCAGCGCCTCGACGACATCGCCAAAGCTGTAGGCGTACATGACGCCGTCATGGACCAGCGGGGTCATCATGTTGTCGCCGCGCGGCAGAGACCAGCTCCAGGCGACCTTGAGGTTTTTAGCGTTGCCGCGATTGATCTGGGCCAGCGGGCTGTAGCCTGAGCCGTCACGCGTGCGCCGCCAGTTGATCCAGTCATTGGGCGACGGGTCCTGAAGCATGGCGTCGGTGACCGGGGTCATGGCGTCAAGTTTGGGCGAGCCGCGGAAGGTGAGCGGGTTTGCAGCCCCGCCGCCGCGCCCGCCGCGCCCCGCGCCGC